>JBDUEC010000011.1:0-22166 GCA_040002655.1 Rhodoglobus sp.
CCGGCTGGGTGACGGTTCTCTAGTCTCGACCTTGAGCGCGCACCAATACGCTTCCCGACTGGCTCGTCCTTGTGAGTCGCTCCCGCAACGAAGGGAAAGCAATGTGAAGCGAAGAGGTTTGATATTGGGTACGACTGCGGTGGTCGGGGCTTTGGCTCTCACTTTTGGTGGGGTTCTGCCCGCCAGCGCCGTCACTCTGGGAGTCGGAGCAAAATCGTGCAACTCCGGCTACTACGCGCAGACGTGGGGCTACTACAACTCAGTGGGAACTCACCGCCAGTACACCGGCACGTGGCACACGCAGTACGTCGGAAACATGTACCTGAAGTGGTCAGGAAGCAGTGCGGGCACGCAGAGTTTTCTCAGCGGTGACGTAACTGCAAACACTCTGCAGTACGTTACGACGGACTGCGGCTAGGGTACGAACAATGCATCGGGAAACGGGCAGCGTGCGAACGTGTCGTGTGCTGCTCGTTTCAGCATTTGGAGTCTTTCTCTTGGCAGGATGCACAGCACCTTCGCCGGCCCAGCCCGCTGCAACGTCCTATCCGACATCTCAGGAGAGTGTCCAAGAGATGATGGCTCACTGCATGGACGAGGCTGGGTGGACGGGGACGAAGCAGCCCAACGGAATATATGACTACACCTACTCTGACGAACAGCGAAGCGCGTTCGACACTGCTTCAGCGGCGTGCGTCGATCAAATCGGCGGGAATTTGCCCATCGAGAGAAGTACAGCCGAGTGGCGCGACTTGTACGACTTCTACGTTGACACACAGGCGTGCCTGGAAGCAGCAGGAGTCGACATCCCAACTGCACCGTCGTTTGCCGTTTGGGCCGAATCCGGCCATGGCTGGACGCCGTACGAGACGGTGCGGCCGGATGTAATTGGATCCGAAGAATTCGAAGAGCTCGTTGCTGCCTGCCCCCAGGCACCAGAAGAGTAGTGGGGGCTAACAGTCGGGCGGCGAAATGGCCATCTCGATGGGGGTCGGTCACAGTCGGTGGTAAACGACTGAAGTCCTTCGTTCGCCTCAACGTCGCTTTACGCGATAGACCGAGCAGCCACTGCGGCTCTGCCTAGAAGAATGGGTCCGGCTGCGGGCACGCCTCGATGGCGGCTTCTTGCTCGCTGCCGGTCGGGATGGCACCATACGGGTCCCAATTGCCCGTATCTGACTCTGAGAAATTCTGGAAGGTTGGCTTGTCCGCTGCAGGGTAGCCCTTTGACTCAAGACACGTCGCGACGTCCTCGAGTTCCGCGTAGTACGTGACCTTCTCGTCGTCGGTCAACGGGCGCGGTGGTCCGAACTGATGGAGGCAGTCAGCGACGTCCGCATTGTAGAGAGGAGCCTGGGCGACGGGCACGCCTTCGGGCGTGGAGACTCCACCTGTCGCAGGGTCGACGACCACGTTCCAACCGCGTTCCGTAAGGCAGGCAGCCAGCAGGTTTCCTGCGTCCTCAAATGAGGTCGGCGAGGAGGAGGGTGTGGGTTCAGGAGCAGTATCGGGCGTGCAGCCCGCGAGCGCAAGCACCACCGAGACGGCAATCGCGGTGGTGCTTGCGGCCAACAGCTTTTTGAACTTCATAAAGCTGGCTCAAACCTCACAGGTCGCAGCAATGGTCGTGACTGTCGTGTACTCAACCACAATGATGTATGTGTTGCTTGCGCTCGAGGAGCCGCGGTTCCAGTAGCGGTGATATTGAGTCGTGTAGCTCACAGGAAAGGTCGTCGAGTAGTCCACCCCTCCGACAACCTGATGATGCTGTGGAGCCCCATTTGAGTAGCTGTGAGTTTGGACCGTTCGGGGCGAACTGCACGATCTCGCACCGATCGGATATGTGGTCGCGCTCGCGGACAGGGGAACGCTCAAGGCCAGGAGGGTAGATACTCCGAGCACGGCGATTCCCTTTGCTGCTATTCCTTTGAAACGCATTTCTGCTCCATTCGATAGCGGGTTCGGTTCCGTGCTAGGAGGCTCAATTCGACCCTAGACGAAGTTGAACAAACTTTAAGTCCGCAGTTCGGGGGACTCCGCGGCATGGCCCTAGTCCGCCCGGCTAGAGGCGTCGAACAAAAAGTCGAAGGCCACCCACGAAGAACAATGTTGTGAGTGCAAGTTCAATCACAAGCACCCACCAGTAGTTGGACGCATCCGCCGGCGAGTCGGAAATCAGAATGCTGACCGAAGTTCGCACTGGCGAACCCGGAAGCGTTATGGCTGAAAGGGAAAGCAGCACGCCGACGATCCACGCCACGCCGACTCTTGTCACGATCGGTCTGCTGACAAGCGCTCCGAGAGCGCATCCCATCAGGACGGCCGCAAACTGGGCAAGTAGCCCAACCAAGATGTGAGTGACGGATACCTGCAGAGCGTGCTTGTCTCGAGCCCAGGCGAGCACGGTCGAGAACAGCACCAGGGGCACGGTCAACGCCACAATCGACAGGATCGAGAACGCCCTGTAGCGTACTGCGCTCCCCGAGCCGACTGCCGCTACGGCGAACGAAGCATCACTCTCGGAGTTGAGCAGGCCCGCGGTGAGCCAAACAGCGAACGGCACGAGCGCGAGTGAGGCAATAGCCGTACTCGACTGAAAGTCGGAGCCAGGAGTCGACGATGCTGCGATGCCGACAACGAGGGTGAGCATCGGCGGAAGCCATGCCTGCGATCGCAGAACACGACTCCAGGTGTACGTGACTACAGCTCTCAACTATCTTCACCGGATCTCAGCCGAACAAGGGATGTCACTCTCCAACCGCCGGCGAGTGCGCGCTGAAGGACGTCCGATTGCGAGCTGCTTCTGACGACTACTGTTACCTCTCGATCAGAGCGAGACAGCGCTGTTGCCCCGGCTCCGAGATCGACATCCCTCCCGTCGCTGAAGAAGGCGACTCTGTAGAGCGGTTCCGATTCGGGCTCAGTCTGTTCGGCGGAACCGACGAGCTTGCCGTCGCTGAGCGTGAGCGTCCGATCAAATCGCGAGTCATCGTCGCCTAGGTGGCAGATGATGATGGACGTTCCGTCTCGAAGGGCGAGGCGCATCTGGGCCTCCAGCATTGCTTGTCCGTCCGAAGTCAGACCGGACGCTGGTTCATCAAACAGCAATAGGTCGACCTGGGCCAAAAACGCCTGCGCCAGACCCACTCGCTGCGCGGTTCCTTTGGAAAGCCTATTAAAAAGTACGTCGGCAAACTCAACTAGCCCGAACGCAGACAAACTCTCGTCGACTCGCTCGTTAGTCCGAAGTTTGTCGAGCCCTCGCATGGCGGCCATGTGGCCAAGATAGGTCGAGACTGCGAACCCCCTGGGCCCATCGAATCGTTCTGGAACGTATGCCAAACGCGCTGGTCTGAGGACACGGCCCGTAGTCGGTTGAGTCAACCCACTCAGGATGCGCATCAGGCTTGATTTGCCAGCGCCATTTGAGCCCACGATTGCAATTCGCTGCCCTTGATCGACATCGAACGTGACGTCCGCGAGGATGTCGCGGTGTCGGACTCGCAGGCTTACATTCTCCACGGCGAGCACTGAACTACTCCGCACCGGTGCGTGCGGTCCACGGCGTTGGACGTGACTTTCGGAAGCCGAAGTGGTCGGGCCCGCCGATTACGAAGATCTTCACTCTTCGGATGATATGTCGGAGTCACGGAGTAGTCGACCAGGGTTGGATCCGCGAACGTGCGATCTCGACGGACAATGTAGTCCGCGAGCAGTTCCCGATCACACCTATTGCCGGTGGACTCTGGGTTCCCGTTAGCGGCCGCCCCTGCATCTCGACTTGAACCTGGCGCTGGCCCCTTCACGCGTTAGTGACGGACGCAGGTCGAAACACAAGTCGGGTGGATCCGGAGAGGTGGTCAGGCCGCCAAAAGAAGACCCCCCTATCAAGGGTAGACAAAAAGGTCTTGACAGGATCTCAATACCGCGCTTGTGTGTGAGTACAGGTGATTCGTGAGCGGGCATTGACTTCCGTTCAGGGCTCACAATGATCGGCCACTTTCTAAGTTGGCCAAGAGCGGGGAGTCAATCATGAAATCAATCTCGAGGAAGTTAGCGGGCGGCGCGCTCGCGTTAGGGCTGGTAGTGGGTGGCACTCTATTGGGCGCGGCGCCGGCGATGGCGGGCGGCGGTGGGTCCGGAACCGGCTCCTGTTCGTCGAATGAGTACTGCATGGTCACCTCATACACGAACGCGCGGTGGGTTGAGCACCGCACGGGCTTGACAGTTGGCGGTGGCGCACTAGTCGATGCATGGGACAACAACACAGGTTCGTACGCCAACCACACCAGCAACTACGGGGCCGGAAGCCACAGCTGGAATGTGTTCGCTGAGATCACGCCCTCGTCCATGTACTCGTGGTGCAATTGCTTCACCTCTGCTTGCTAGCGACCGACGCCTGACCGCGAGTTCTGCCCCGGGAGCTCTTTTTGCTGCCGGGGCAGGCTGGCGGTACATCGACATCAGGAAGCGCGCGAATGCGACGCTGTCACCAAAGGAATGAAATGAATCGCATGCGTGTAGTTGTCAAGGTCGGGCTCGCTGGGCTCCTGCTCGCCACACTTAGTGGCTGTCAATCTGCTGCTCCGAAGCCGCCAGATGCGGACAAGCTCTCCTCGTCCGAGGTGGAGTCGATATACGAGCAAGATATCGCAACGTTCCGAGCGAGCTTGCTCTCGGCTTACCCGGACGCGGTAATCCCCGAGGCGTCCCGGGTCCGTTTCGTCGATTTGCAAGAATGGCCGATTGTGTTCTCCGATTGCATGACTTCCGAGGGCTTTGAAGCTCATCCCTCGGATGACGGAGGCGTCAAGTTCGGAACCATACCCGAAGCGCAGGCTGAGGCGCAGAACATCGCCAACTTTGTGTGCAAAGTGAAGTACCCGGTGCATCCGCAGCTTCAAGTTCCGCTGACCGACCCGCAGCTTGCCTACCTCTACTGGTACTTCAAGAACGACCTTGGCCCCTGCCTGGAAAAGGCGGGAATCGAAGTACCCGAAGCACCGAGCGAATCGGTTTTCGTAGAGAACTACGCCGTCAACGGTGGATGGAACATTTACAAAAACGCTGTCAAGCTTACCGGGGATGCCTGGGTTGAAATCAACGACAAGTGCCCCCAACTCCCACCCGCCCTGTACCCGGACATGGGTTGAAGGCTCGGGCAAGTTGGCTTCTCCAACCTGCGAACGTCGTTCGAATCGGAGACAACAGCTCGTGAGTCCCGTAGAGTCGGCGGAGTTTGAGGAGGCCATTGTTGACTGACGCAGAGAAGGCACCGCCCCACCCCCGACGATGGCTGACCTGGGGGTCGATCGCATTGCTGGTGTTGGTGGTCGGCGGCGGCGTTGGGTGGGCTGCGGCGACCGTGTTGACGCCCCCGAAGGACGTTCTGAGCTCGACGAAGTACACCTTCGTGAAGGTAGTCAGTGGTGAGGTTGGATCAAGCATCAACTTGAACACGGTCGCTGAGTGGACTCCGGTTCCTGTGGGGTCCAACCTTGCCGTCGGCACTGTGACAACCATCAATGTCAGCCAGGGGCAAGAGGTGAGCGTTGGCTCGGTCCTTTATTCAGTGAACCTCCGCCCTGTAGTGATCGCGCAGGGCGACGTTCCCGCATTTGAGTCGCTTGCGGAGGGTTCCACAGGAGCGGACGTAACTCAGCTTCAAGCCATGCTGACCGCACTCGGGTTCTACTCGGGCGCAGTCGATGGCGGGTTCGGATATCGCACTGAATCGGCGGTGAAGGCGTGGCAGGAGAGCTTGGGGCTCGAAGGCGACGGTGTCGTGCAAGCGGGCGACATCGTGTTCGTGCCGACCTTGCCGACTCGCGTCGCATTGGACACGGACAAGGTCACCAGGGGTGCAATTCTCTCCGGAGGCGAACCCGTGGTGAGGGGCCTTCCCGCTTCTCCGGGGTTCACCGTCCCCGTGACAGATTCTCAAGCTGGGCTAATGCCTACCGGCACCCGAGTTGAGATATCCAGTCCGAGTGGGTTGAAGTGGGAAGGCTTTGTTGTCGACCAAACCACCGACAAGGACAACGCCATCTCTGTTGTTCTCAGCGGCAAAGACGGTGCGTCGATCTGTGGCGACGGATGCGGAGAGATCCCGGTTACCGAGCAGAGTTTCCTGCACTCTCAGATCATCACCGCCGAGACGGTTAAGGGACTGACAGTCCCTAGTGCGGCGCTCCTCAGCGGAGCGGACGGAACGCTGTCTGTCATCGACAGCAAGGGCACCCAACACACCGTGACCGTTGTCGCAAGCGCGAGAGGCATGTCGGTCATCGACGGCGTCACAGAGGGCACCCTGGTGCGGGTTCCGGCGTCTGAGGATCCGGGTCAGTGATCGAAGCCCGGGGTCTGACGTTTCGGTATGACCCAGACACGCCCCTGCTCGAGGAGTGGTCGGCTCGTTTCGAGTCAGGCGAGGTCGTGGCGGTCACCGGGCCGTCTGGGCGCGGCAAGTCCACCCTGCTCTACCTGCTCGGCCTGATGCTGCGACCCGGCGATGGGCAGGTGCTCGTCGGTGGCGAAGACGCGGCCCACCTCAACGACTCGAAGCGTGCGCACCTGCGCGCGCGCCAGTTCGGGTTCGTGTTTCAGGATGCGGCCCTCGATGCCACACGCACCGTGCTGGACAACATCATCGAGACCGCCCTTTACCGAGGCGAGCCACGATCCGAGGCGAAGAGTCGCGCTCAGGACTTGATGGTCCAGTTCGGGGTCGACCTGCGCTCGAGCGCGAAACCCGGGCAGGTGTCCGGCGGTCAGGCGCAACGCATCGCGCTCTGTCGGGCTCTGCTCAACGACCCGCGCATCCTGCTGGCCGACGAGCCCACAGGCAACCTGGACCCGGTCTCGTCCGATGTGGTCGTCGACGCCCTGCACGCCCAGGCCCAGTCGGGCGCCGCAGTCATCGTCGTCACCCACGATCCGGCGCTCGTTGCCCGATGCGATCGGAGCATCGAGCTGTGAGCGCCGACCGCACGCCTCGGAGACCATCCGGAGCCCGGTGGACGGCAGTGGTGCGAGAGGCGCTAGCGACCGCGTGGGCGCAACCGGTGGCATCCATCATCACGATTGTCATGGTCGCCGGGATGTGCGCGACGGTGCTGCTCACCACGGGTCGGACGGTGGGAGCTGAGCAGTCTGTGCTCGGTTCGATTGACTCGGCCGGCACCCGCTCGATCATCGTGCGCGCCGACGCCAGCGCGGGGTTGGATACTTCAGTGCTGGATCGTCTCTCCCACATCGAGGGCATCGAATGGGTGGGCGCATTCGGCGCGGCGCGAGACGCTCAGAACGCCGCGATACCGGATGGCACGAAAGTGCCGGTGAGGCTCGTCTGGACCGCTGACCTGAAGGCCCTGAACATTCCGACTGGGCAACCCGTCGCCGACCACAGCGCCTGGGCGTCGCAGGTCGCGCTCGAACAACTCGGGATGACGCAACCCGTCGGAGGCCTCGCTGCTGTCACCGGCGGAGACTACGCGGTCGCCGGTCAGATACCCGTGCCCGACTACCTGACCTTTCTCCAACCACTCATCGTCGTGCCCCAACAAGCCGACCAAGCCGGAACCGTCAGCGTCCTGGTCGTGATCGCCTCCCGCCCCGACCTCGTCGCACCCGTCTCGCAGGCGGTCCAATCGGTTCTGGCAGTGGATGACCCCACGAAGGTGAAGATCTCAACCAGCGAATCGCTCGCCACCCTCCGCGCCCTGATCGAGGGCCAACTCGGCAGCTTCGGACGCAACCTCGTCGTGATCATCTTCGCCCTCACCGCGGTACTGGTAGCAGCAATCCTCTACGGGCTCGTCATGCTCCGCCGCAAAGACTTCGGCAGACGACGTGCGCTAGGAGCCTCGCAGTCCCTGATCGCGGGTCTCCTGCTCACCCAGGTTGCGGCCCTAGCGTTGATCGGTGCGGTCGTTGGGAGCACCGCGGCCGTGATTGGTCTTGCAGCAACCGGAGACCCCCTACCCGACATCGGATTCATCGCAGCCGTCAACGTACTCGCCATCGCCGTAGGACTCCTCGCCGCGTTGCTGCCAGCCGTCGCCGCCTCCCGTCGCGACCCGCTCAAAGAACTACGCGTTCCTTAGAGCGAGCCCATTCCTGACTAGTCCGGCGGAACGGCAGGACAAGTCCGCGACGGCTATGGGCTGCCAGCTTTCAACCTTCCGGCCAAAGACCCAACGCGGTTCGGCCACTTGCGTCCGTAGTTCACCCAGCAGATCGGACGGGAGAAATGACACAGAGGAAAGGGAGACTACCGACCTTCAGCCAGACGCGCTCCAATCGTGTTTCACGACGGGCACCGTCGCGGTCTAGAAGTAGGTAACCTGTGGGCACGCCTTGCTGATCTTCTCGAAGTTCGCGCCGAGGTAATCAGGAGCCATCGCTGCGTAGGCGGACCACTCGCCTCCCTCATCTAGATACACCTGGAATGTTGGAGCCGGTTTCAGGTCAACGCCGAGTCCTGCCAGGCACTTGTAGGAATTAAGCTGGAGAGAGAACAGTTCCTTCTTCTCAGCGTCGGTGAACTGGTCAAACGATCTGATGTTTATGAGGGCCCAGCACGCCTCGGAGTCCTTCTCGTATGCGGACTCTTGACCGTTTGGGGCTTGACCGCTCACACCGCCATCATCGCTGACTGTGACGGTCCAACCGCGATCTTCCATGCACGCGGCGACGGTCTCGGCGGCATCCTTAAGCGACTCGTGTGTCTGGAGTCCTGGAGCGCCAGCCGGGCCGGGGCTAGGGGTGCATCCCGCTAGCCCCGTCCCAGCAACTAGAGCGACAGCCACTGTCGTGACGACACGGAGAACTAGGCGCATGCAATCGAAGCAGAGTCGACGCCGGTGGAGCCCCCGTACACTGCGACGCGCGCGTCCCACACAGAGTAGTAGCCCCAGTCGTGGCTGCGGAATTGGAAGCCGCTCCCAGCTGGTGTTGTGTAGTAGTAGTTGCCGCCATATCCAGTGACGCGGTGCTCGATGGTCGTCCCACCGTGAGTGGTCGATGAGGTCACAGCGGTGTAGGGCGAATTGCAATTGACGGCACCTGGATAGGCGTACGAGTCGGCGAAGGCCGCCGGAGCAGCACTCGCAATCGCGAGTCCTACGGCGAGAGCGCTCGCGATTGCCGTCTTTGTCATCTTCTTCATTGAAATGCCTTTCGATCGTCCGTCCCAGAGAAAGGTGTCTCGGGACGACACCGAATTAATCTCAAATCTACGCGGGTGCCTGAGTAGCGCAAGTCCGCCTTTTCGAGGACAGGTTCTTGTGCAGCTACGACCTCATTCAGTCAGAACGGCGCCCCGGTCAAACGATCGAAAGCGCGTGCCTGTACTATCGCGGTCGCGCGCGTCTCCGGGAGTCGGGCGATTCTGAGTTCACAGAACTCGACGAGGCGACGTCGGTCATGTGAGCTCCTCTTGAAGCATTACTCCACGCTCAATATGCAGACCGCTTTGATGGTCCAAATTGGTTGCAGTAGACCAATCAGTCTAGTACGAGAGTGGAGGATATTTCGTGAGGAGGGGAGCGTCTTTATACCTGATCACCTCGCCAATTCCGCCAGTCATCGACCGCCGAGGCGAGAGAACTCGTTTACTCAAAGTTCACCGAAAGGCGGACTGGCTCGTTCTCGGCTCTCGTCGTCTACTTGAAAGTGAGCCGGGTTTACCGGAATCGAATAGATCGGGGAACAAAATGAAAGTTCGTTCACTAGCAGCAACAGTGCTTGTTGCTGCAGCTCTCACCGTGTCGGTGGCAGGTCCGGCGATGGCAGCCGAGAAGTATGGATGGAAGACGGGCTGCTCGACCGATAGTCCAGTTGCTGTTCAGGCGCACACTACCGGAAACGGCTACATCCGCACCTATGACGCCAACGGAAACAACAACAACTATGACAACTTCAGCGGCTCGTCCGGTACTTATCTGTTCCACTACGGCGCGTCGAACTACTTGGCCGCCGCGAACTGGCATGTCGTCACCAACGGTGCCATCGATAGCCCCAACACCTACGCCTACTGCGCGAGCTAACTCATGACGAATCGGGTCGCTCACCTTCTGCCGACGTGTTTGGTCATTGGCCTTCTCGTCGGCTGCCAGTCCGCAACGCCGCCAACTCCCACAAGTGACGTCGGTTTTGTGGATGCCATGGCGACGTGCTTGGAGGACGCGGGTTGGCAGGTCGAACGCAGTAGCAACGGGGAGACGTTTGAGGTCCAGCCGCCAGACGATCAAGTATCGGCGTACGAGGCTGACTACGAAGCGTGCCTCAAGGAGACTGGGCAAGAGCAAGTAGGTGAGCGGCTCGACTCTGATGGTGCGGGCGCGTACTTCGACGCACTGTTGTCGGTGAAGGACTGCTTAACGGATGCCGGATACATGGTCGCAGATCCACCGTCGCGGCAGAGTTTCGTTGACGACTACTTGTCGGGCCAATCAGGTGGCTGGACTCCTTATGCAACTGACGACCCAGCCCTCACGCAGGAACAGACAGAACTATGCCCCCAGCCCGCCGCCGGCTGACGTCCTGCGCCCTGCCAAGCCTCATTCTTGCCGCTGTGTTGAGCGGATGCGCCGCCACGCCCCCCGCGCCATCCACTGGCCCCTTGACGGAGAACGTCGGAGGATGGGACCTCGTTCTCGAACACTATCCGGACGCGGCGCGGCCAGACGTCACACTAGTCCGACATGTTTCCTTGGACGAGAGGGGTGCCGTCATCG
Organism: Rhodoglobus sp.; assembly: GCA_040002655.1. Classification (GTDB taxonomy): domain Bacteria; phylum Actinomycetota; class Actinomycetes; order Actinomycetales; family Microbacteriaceae; genus Rhodoglobus. Next base: position 10,740 of record JBDUEC010000011.1, read on the forward strand.
TGGACTGCCTATCCGAGCAAGGGTTTCCGGGAGGAACGGCGGGACCTCTTGGCACCTATCAAATTCAGGACATACCCCTCGAGCAGGACGAAGCATTCATGATCGCGACATACGTGTGCGACATGAAATACCCGCTCGATCCGAAGTATGAGCAGCCGCTGACTGACTCGCAATTGATCGCGCTGTACGCATACCTGCGTGACTCGCTAGCACCTTGCCTCATCGCTTTAGGCTTCGACATACCGCCACGGCCGAGTGAGCAGACTTTCGTTGACACTTACCGCGAGACCGGCGGGTGGCCGATTTACGAAGGTGTTGCATCGGCTGTATCGGACGAAGCGGAGTGGAATGCGGTCAATCAACAGTGTCCGCAAGTCCCCCCGGATCTCTACGGGTAGCGGACGCTATCGTGGTGCTGTGGCAGAGCCTCGATCCCTCGTTCTCGGAATGCGTCGCACTCCCCACGTCGAGCGGATACTTGTTGAGGCGACCAGGGTCGGGGTGACAAAGGTCGATACTGCGCCTAACTACCATCGTTTCCGGTCGCATCCGACTCTCTGTCGCGGCTCCTATGGGCGACCGCGGACAACGAGGCTAGGGATGAAGTCGCTGGGACGGGTCTGGCGTGGAGGACGCCCAACGTCAATGTCGTGTGCGGTCGCGCGCGAATCCGATCGCCGGCTCCCTGGGGCGTGGAGCCAATATCTCAGTTGACACTGTGGCGCTCACATTTGGGCAAGCCACCTACGAACGTTGGCCCCTCCGCAAGCGGGCGAGCTGCCAGTCGTGCTCGAGGTCAAGCCGGATTTCGGTCACGCTGTTGAAGCCGTGGTGCCACCAATCGCCACGGGCGAGTACGAGGATGACATCTCCAATTTTCAACTTCCTAAGCAACGTGGATGAGTAGATCGCGACGATCAGTTTGCGTTCAACGCCGTCGATATCCTTGGTCAGCGCACCAGTTGAGGCATGGAGACGCTGTTTGACCCCGTTGCTGGTCATCACGGGGCCGCCTGTAACGGTCATCTGGATCGCAACGGGATGCACTTGACCTACGAAGGTCTGGGCGTCTGGCCGCGGACGGCGTGCGCATGCTCAGCGCGCCGGCGCCCGGCCCGTTCGGAACGATGTTCTCGTTCAGTGACCCTGACGGCTACGTGATCACGATCCACGACCAGGTCTGACACAGGCCGGGCGAGACGTCAGCTGAGCACGACCAACTGCTGGGTCGCCCGAGTCATCGCGACGTAGCGGTCAACGGCACCCTCGATGCCACCCCCGAACTCGTCCGGCCTCACGAGCACGACCAGGTCGAACTCGAGCCCCTTCGAGAGTTCCGGGGTCAACGAACGCACTCGCGCCGTGGCCGCGAACGCCGCATCCCCGATCACGACGGCCACGCCATCCGCGTTCGCAGCGAGCCAGGCGTCGAGAATCGCGTGCAACTGCGAGACGCGCGAGTGCACCACGGGCACGCCGCTGCTGCGGATCGAGGTGGGCACGTTGGCATCCGGGAGCACGGCGCGGATGACGGGAGCCGCCTCGGCCATGATCTCCTCGGGCGTGCGGTAGTTCACGGTCAGGGATGCGATGGTCACCTGGTCGAGCCCGATGCGCTGGAGTCGTTCCAGCCAGGTCTCGGTGAAGCCGTGTCGCGCCTGCGCGCGGTCGCCGACGATCGTGAAGCTGCGGGATGGGCAGCGGCGCAACAGCATCTGCCACTCCGCGTCGGTCAGTTCCTGGGCTTCGTCCACGACGATGTGCGCGAACGGCCCGGCAAGCCGGTCCGGATCCACGCTGGGGAGCGCGGCGTCGTCCACCAGCGCACTGCGCAGGTCCTGCCCGCGCAGCATGGACATCACACCCATCTCGGAGTCGTCGCTGGCGATGAGGTCACTCACCACGTCGGACATCCGCTCGCGTTCCTCCGCCGCGGCCACGGCCCGACGGCGGCGCACCCGGGATGCCTCGGGGTCGCCGAGTAACTGGCGGGCGGCATCCAGCAGGGGAAGGTCGGAGACCGTCCAGGCACGCGGGTCGACACGGTGGAGGGTCGCCAGCTCCTGCGAAGTGAGCCACGGCGCGCAGCCGTGCAGCAGTGCGGGCTTCGCCCAGAGGTCGGCCACCAGGTCGGCGGCCTCCACCAGGGGCCAGGCCTGGCCGAATGTGCGCCGAAGGTCGGGGTCGCCGGCGAGCACCCGGCGCAACTTCTCGTCGGAGGTCTCGGACTGCATGCCGTAGGCGTCGAACTCGTCGCGTTCCGCGCGCTGATCGTCGTAGTCGCTCGACTCGCGCTCGGCCCCCTCAAGATCTTCGCGCAGTTTGTCTACGAGGATGTCGAGCAGGGCCTCCCAGACCTGGTCCCGAGCTTCGTTGTGTGGGCTGCCAGCCTCCGCGGCTGCGAACGCCTCCGCCCATTCGGCCGCGCTGAGCCGGATGTCCGCCCACGGCGTCTCGATGACAAGGCCGGTCGACGGTGGTCGCTCGCCGAGCCGCACGGCGGTCTCGATCGCCCCCACCAACTGCGCCGACGACTTCAGGAGGGCGACATCCGGGTTCGCTTCGGGCCCGGCGGTGGCGCCCTCCGCAACCAGGTCCCGCAGGGTCGCGATCTGCACGGTGTCATCGCCGAGGCTCGGGAGCACGTCGTCGACGTAGGCGAGGTAGGCGGGGCTCGGCCCCACGAACAGCACACCGCCCCCGCCCTGCGTGATTCGCGGTTCGGAGTACACGAGGTAGGCGGAACGGTGCAGCGCGACGACCGTCTTGCCCGTGCCGGGCCCGCCGTCCACCACCAGCGCGCCGCGGGATCCGGCCCGGATGATGGCATCCTGGTCGGCCTGGATGGTGCCGAGCACGTCGCGCATCTTCGCCGACCGACTGCCGCCAAGGCTCGCAATGAAGGCGGACTGGTCGTCGAGCGCGGCGCGGTCTTCCAGGGCGTCGGGATGCTCGAACAGGTCGGCGGTGAACACCTCGTCCCAGTAGTCGCTGACCCGGCCGCGGGTCCACCGGTACCGGCGCCGGCTCGCGAGCCCCATCGGATTGGCGTGGGTCGCCCCGAAGAAGGGCTCGGCTGCGGGGGAGCGCCAGTCGACGAGCAGACGCGCGCCGGCGCTGTCGGTGAGCCCGAGGCGCCCGATGTAGAGCGTTTCGCCCGCCGCCGCATCGACCATGCGGCCAAGGCAGAGGTCGAGACCGTAGCGGTCCAGCAGACGGAGCCGGGCGCTGAGGCGACGGATCTGCAGGTCTCGCTCGACCACCTCGCCGGCCGATCCGCCCCGCGATTTGCGCTGCACGTCGAGCTGGGACGACAACTCGGCGATCGATTGTTCGAGGCTGTGCGCCAGTCGCGCGAACTGCTGCTCGTCGGCGGCGATCAGGGTGGGCTTGGCCTTGGCGGCGAGGCGATCGGGCAGGGTGAATGCGCTGGAGGTGAGGGTCAAATCGGCTGCTCCTTGGGCTCGGCCGTCAATTCTGCGCCGGCACAGGGGTCTTGCGGCAAGCCCCCCACTGAGCTATAGATTGAAAGTGGAGGGGGATGCGAGGCCCATCGGGCGCCCGCGCAGTAGATATCCCTCGATCTCCACCGGCTCCCCGTCGGAGCCCTCCTTCAGGTAGTCCAGCGACTCGTCCCGTACGAAACCGAAACGCTCGACGAGGCGAACGGATGCCGTGTTGCCGCGCTGGATCTCGGCATCCACTGTGGTCTGCCCGTATTCGTCGAAGGCGAGCGCGAGCATCGCGGCGACCGCCTCGGAGGCGAGGCCAAGGCCCTGGCGATCCCGACGGATGACGTAGCCGAGCTCGCAGGTCCTGTCCGCTCCGCGCTTCAGCAGCACTTCGCCGATCACGACGCCGGACGCGCGTTCTTCGATGGCAAGCACCAGCCACTCGCCCTCCGATTTCGCGACGCCCTGGGCCAGTTTCGGCACGAGGGCATCGCGGGTCTGCTGGCGCGTGCGCACCGGCCAGGGCAGGTAACGCGTGGTCTCGGGGTCACCATGGTAGGCGAGGAGGTCATGCAGGTCGGACTCCCGATGCACACGCAGGAACAGCCGCTCGGTGACGATCGGCAGGGCGGGAGCCCACGGTTCGGAGGGATTCTGCACCCTTCGACCCTAGAACCTGTCCGTCACAGCCCCGAGGACATGGGTTTCTCCACAAAAGGTGGGAGTTCCCGGTGAGATGCCTGAGCGATCGGCAGTATTCCGGGGATGCAGGACTATAAGCGGGGCGCTTTCCCCCCAGATTCGCACGATCCGTCCAGAATCGGCCCACAGGCTGACTTCTTCGCCCGAAGTCGTCCGATTCGCTCTGCCCAGGCCCGTTTGGCCGAAGCACCAGCGATCAACCCTGTGAAAGCCATGCCCAAAATACCTGCTGCCCTTGCCCGTTCATCCCGCTCCGATCGCGTCGCTCGACGCACCGCACTCGCCGCCGCGGCGGTACTCGCCGTCGGAGCGGTTGTTGCGACGGTCTCCGTCGCCCAGCTCGCTGCCGCCGATCAACTGGTCGAACCGACGCTCGCGAAGGCCACCAGCGGGCAGACCCAGCGGATCGGCACCCTCGCCGAGGTTCTGGAACTGCGCGCGGCCCACGCCGCAGAGGTCGCGTCGGTGCAGGCCGCTCAGGCCGCCCAAGCCGCCTACCTCCTCACCCCTGCTGGAGCCCAGGCGACCGCGCAGTCGATGGCTGCGTCGCAGTACGGCTGGGGCGACGACCAGTTCAGCTGCCTCGTGAGCCTGTGGAACCGCGAGTCCGGCTGGAACGTTAACTCTTACAACGCCGACAGTGGCGCCGCGGGCATTCCGCAGGCCCTCCCGGGCGACAAGATGGCGATCATCGCCCCCGACTGGCAGACCAACCCGGCCACCCAGATCGCGTGGGGTCTCGCCTACATCTCCTCCTCCTACGGCACCCCGTGCTCCGCCTGGAACCACTCAGAGGGCTACAACTGGTATTGATCCATCCGGCGTGACCCGCGCTTGTATACCTAACACTGCAATGTATAGTGGTGCCAGGTATAGGAGGCGCCGTGAACGTTGACAAAGACCTGGTGGCGGCAATGTCCACCCCTCTGGTCCTCGCCATTCTGGCCGAGGCGACCAGCTACGGCTATGCGATCCTGAAGCGAGTGCGCGAGCTCTCCGCTGGTGAGCTCGAATGGACCGACGGCATGCTCTATCCGCTGCTGCACCGCCTGGAGCGGCTCGGCCACATCAGCGCCGAGTGGGGCTCTTCGCCCGAAGGCCGGCGGCGCAAGTACTACGCAATCACCGAATCCGGTCGAGGGGCCTTGGCCGAACAGCGGCGCCAGTGGGCGACGGCGAACCGAACCCTCGGTGGGCTGTGGGGCCCCGGTGGCGCGGGCTTCGGCGTGGCGGTGGGGGCATGAGCGCGATGGATGTCGACACCAGGGTGGCCGAATGGCGCGCAGCACTCACGAAGAGTCGCGCCATCGACGTCGCGGACGCCGACGAACTCGAGACCCACCTACGGGACCAGATCGATGAGCTCACCGCCGCCGGACTGGCCGACGACGAGGCCTTCCTCATCGCGGTCAAGCGCCTTGGCGAGGTGAACGCTGTGACCGCCGAATTCGCTCGGGAGCACGGCGACCGACTCTGGCGCCAACTGGTCATCGCCCCACCGGCTCGTGAGATTGGTCGATCGACGTTCACTGCGATGCTGGTGGCTGCCGGCCTCGCGGCCGTCGTCATCCAGGTCGCGCGGCTGCTTGCCGAGGGCGACGGACCGATCGCGCCGTGGTTCGTGCGCGACCTCGGTCTGTTGGTGCTCCCGATTCTCGCGGGGTACTTTCTCTGGGTTCGGCGCGCGCCGCTGCGACTCGTTCTGATGCTGGCGGCGATCGTCACCCTGCTCGGGGTCGTGGTGAACGTGCTTCCGTTCCCGGTGGCGTCCCAGACGTCGATGCTGATCAGCCTCTACCTCCCCGTGGCCCTCTGGTTCGTGGTTGGTGTGGCGTACCTGCGGGGGGAGGCCGGGTCATCCCGATCGCGCATGGACTTCGTGCGGTTCACGGGGGAGTGGGCGATCTACTACGTACTGATCGCGCTGGGCGGTGCTGTGCTGCTCGGCCTTTCCGGCCTCGTGCTGACCCCGATCATTCCGGGCGCAATGTCTGATGTCTTGGCATGGGTCATGCCGTCGGGCGCGGCCGCAGCCGTCGTCGTGGCGGCCTGGCTGGTCGAGGCCAAGAAGAGTGTGATTGAGAACCTCGCGCCGGTGCTCACCGCGATCTTCACCCCGCTGTTCGCGGCGATGCTCCTGGTCGCTGCCACGGTGTACCTGGTCAACGGTATCGGTCGCGACTTCGACCGGGACCTGCTGCTTGCCTTCGATGCCCTGCTGCTCGTGGTGGTCGGGCTCGTGGTCTACGGCATCTCGGCCCGCGACGCGCGTGCAAAGCCGGGTCTCGCCGATGCCATGCGGCTGGTCGCCATCGTCGCCGCGATCGTGCTGGACGTGCTCGTAGTCACCTCGATGTTCGCTCGGGTCGGCGACCTGGGATTCACGCCGAACCGGCTCGCCGCTCTCGGGCTGAACCTCGTGCTCCTGGTGAATCTCATGGGTACCGCCTGGTTCACAGTGCGCCTGGTGGCACGGCGTGCGACGGTAGCGGCCACCGAACGCTGGCAGACCGGATACCTGCCGGTGTTCGCGGCGTGGAGCCTGGTGGTCGTGCTCGTGTTCCCGGCGGTGTTCGCGCTGGCCTAGTTAGGTGCGAAGACCCAGGTCGAGACCCAGCCACGCGGCCAGGTCGTCCAGTTCGGCGCGAACCGCTCGCGTGAGGCTCGCGCCGAACGGGGAGTCCTCGTGGATGGCGTCGACAACCAGCACGCCGCGCTCGCGGTCGGCCGTGGCATCCACTTTGCCCACCAACCGGTCGCCGTGCAGGATCGGCAGCGCGTAGTAGCCCCACCGCCGCTTGGCCGCGGGCTTGTACATCTCGAGGCTGTAGTCGAACTCGAACAGGTCCTTCATGCGTTTGCGGTCGCGGATGAGCCCGTCGAAGGGCGAAAGCAGCGCAGTGCGGCCCTCGAACGGCTGATCGAGAGCGTCGGGATCGACGCGCCACACTCCCTTGAGCCCGTCCACCGTCGCAGGCTGGCCCGCATCGCCCACGCGCGTGGTCTCGACCGGCAGGTCGGGTGTGGCATTGCGCACGATTCCCATCGCTCGCAGACGCTTCTCGTCGCGCAGGCGAGCAGCCTCGTCCAGCGGAACGGTCGGGATGTCGGCGTGGTACACCCGCTCTGCCAGATCCCAGAGGCGTTCGCGCCCGCTGCGCCCGCCCACCGCGATCTGGCCGCGCATCATCAGGCACTCGAGCATCATCATTACGTTGCGGTTGTTGTTCCAGCCGCTCGACGGCCAGGAGACGATGCTGGTGTCAGGGATGTCGCGCGCGGGCAGCGGACCATCGGCTTCAAGCCGGTCGAGTACGTCCTGGCGGAACTCCTCGTTGTCGTCGAGCCAGCGCGCGGTGCTCTCGTACCGCGGCGCACCGGCCATCTCCGCCTTGTAGAGGGCCAGATCTTCCATCGGCCGCACCATGAGTGCGAGTTCGAACAGGGTGAAGTCGCGCTCGAGGGCCGCGCGCAGCTCATCCGGCACGTAGCCGGCGCCGAGGCGGCTCCAGAGCACGAGATCCGCGGTGGGGGCGACGGGTGCCGTGGGCTCCACCTGCACGAAGCTCAGCTGGCGCACGACCTCGAGCAGGTCGGTCGGCCTGAGCACGTCCAGCAATTGCGCGCGCACTGCTATCCGCCGTGCCTGCTCCCTCGTCAGCTGGATGTCCACAGCGCCATCCTGCCATTGCGCGCCGGCCGATTTGGTTACCCTGAAACAATGGATGACGCCGAGCCGGAACAAACGCAGCAGCAGCGCGCGACCGAAGCGATTGCTGCCGTGGCCGCCGGGGCGGATCCGGTGCGCGAGGCGTACCTGCTCGCGAACGAGTTCACCGATCGGCAAGCCGGGCGACTCGCAGCCTGGCTGAAGCGCCCGACGTCCTGACGGGCTGGCACGCGCGCCGCCGGGGTGGCACGATCGTGGAATGGCATCCCTTCACATCACTGGCGACCCGGCCGCCGATTCCCTGCTCTCTTCCAACCCCCTCGCGCTGCTGATCGGCATGCTGCTCGACCAGCAGGTGCCGATGGAGACCGCGTTCGCCGGCCCCGCGAAACTGCGCGACCGAATCGGACGACTGGATGCCGCCGAGCTCGCCGCTTACGACCCCGAGGAGCTCGTGGCGGTGTTCCGTGTGACGCCGTCTGTGCACCGCTTCCCCGGGTCGATGGCGGGGCGGGTGCAGGCGCTCTGTGCCGCGGTACAGGCGGACTGGGGCGGCGACGCATCCGCCATCTGGACGCGGGATGACCCGAACGGCGCCGAGATCCTCCGTAGGCTGAAGGCCCTGCCCGGGTTCGGCGAGCAGAAGGCGAAGATCTTCCTCGCACTGCTCGGTAAGCAGTACGGGGTCGAAGCCGACGGCTGGCGCGCGGCCGCGGGCGACTACGGCACGGTCGGGTCGTTCCGATCGGTGGCCGACATCGTCGACCCCGGTTCACTCACCAAGGTGCGCGAGTTCAAGCGCGCCGCGAAAGCAGCGGCGAAGGCCTAGTTCCGCTGGCGGCGAGCCGCTCTCACGGTCAGGGCTCCGGCTGCAATCAGGAGCAGCGCGGCCCACGGCAGCCAGGTCGGCACGTCGGTGCCGGTGGAGGCCAGGGTCGGCTTGATCGAGTAGGTGAAGGTCACCACTCCCGTGCCGGTGTTCGGGGTTCCCGCGACGCCCGTGAGACCGAGGTGCAGGAAGCCGGAGCCGCCGCCGCCGGGGGCGATGAGGTCCACGAAGATATCGTCGCCGGAGTCGACGCTGGCCGCGGCGCCGCCACCACCGCCGGTGTAGCCGCTGCCGCCGTGGCCACCCGTGTGGTTCAGTGCCGCGATGACTTCGAGGCCGCCTGCGCCGCCCGCCGCGAGGGTTGAGCCACCGATTGCGACGATGGTCGAGTTGTCTCCCGCCGAGCCCGCGACGACTCCCGTGCCGCCAGCACCGCCTGCAACTGATCCGCCTTTACCGTTTGCCGCATTGCTGCCGAACGCCGTCGGAGTCGCGCCATCCGCTACACCGGGCACGGTGGGCGAACCACCGTTGCCGCCAGGGTAAGCGTCGAAGATCTGGGTGGGCACACCGTTGTCAAGCACGTCGAGTCGACCGAGGTAGCCACCACCACCGCCGCCGCCCGCCACCACCAGCAGCGACAGGCCGGGGGCCTGCACGTAGCTGCCCTCACCGACGCCCCCAACGCCGACGATCAGAGTCTGGCCGCCGTACGTGGTGCCGAGGTCGACCGTGGTGACACCACCAGTGCCCCCGACTCCATCGATGGGGATTCCGTATGCCGCCGGTGCACCGGCACCGCCGGAAACGGTCACGCTGAGGCTTGAGATGTTCGCGGGCACGGCAAACGTGGTCGCCGCGCTGACGGTGTCAAAAGTTGCCACGCACGCGGTCACACAACCGGGTGCAGGCAGGGTGTCGGCTTGGGCAGGAATCGCGGATGCCCCGAGGGCCAGGGCGCTCAGAGCGCCGACGGAAAGGGACGCAACGACCTTGTTCACACGGGTTCGAGACACGGGGATCCTCAACTTTGGTTCGGCGGCCGCGTGCTGCTCTGCACGCGCGGGGTAACAGGCCGACCCGGCTATGGTACCCGAGTGAAGAGGATTCAGCCAGATTCAGGCCTTGGTGAGCCGGTATCCCGCATCCGCGAACGTCTTCACCATGTGGTCCGCATACCACTCCGGCCACTCCTGGTCGTACACGCCGCCGAGGTCTTCGGCCTCGTGCACGCCGTGAGCCGCTGCGGCCTTCTTGAGCGCGTCGAGGATGATCGCTCTCGGGTCGTCGGCCGCTGCGGCGCTCGTCGACCGGGCAATCTGGTGACGATCTCCTGCAGTACCCAACCGTTGCCGTCCGGGTCGCTGAACGAGGCGAAGGAACCGTAGCTGGAGCGCTTCGGGTCGAGCCCGGCGACTCGCCCGATGGTGCCGGCCTGGTGGAAGATTCCGGTCTGCTCGTGGAAGATCTCGCTGACATCCGCGCCCTTGCCGATGAGTTCGGTACGGGCAGCCACGATGTCTGTGACGACGAGGTGGAGCCCCTGCACCGAGCCGGGCGCTGCCTCGGTGATGCCCTCGCCGAAGATGATCGACGCCGGCGAGCCCGGCGGGGTGAGCTGGATCACCCGGTAGCCGTCAGTCACCCTGAGGTCGGCATCCAGGCGGAAGCCGAGTTGTTCGTAGAACGCCTTGGCCCTGTCCACATCGGATACGGGCAGCACCAGAACTTCGAGTTTCAGATCCATTGCGATTCCTCACTGTCGAGCGCGGGTCTATTTCGCACTGTATCGCGCCCACGCGCCGGTCAGCTAGGCGTCGTCGATCATCCGTTCGAGCGCTGGTAGGGCCGCCACCACGGCGTCCCGCTCGGCGGCATCGAGGAGTTCGAGAAGCTCGGCGACCACGGCGCCGCGGGCCGCGCGGGCGCGCAGCACGGCATCCAACCCCGCCGGTGTGGCCTCCACGAGCGACGCCCGCCGGTCGTGCGGGTCGGGTGCCCGTGTGACGAGGCCCCTGGCCTCGAGTTCGGCGACCACGCGAGTGATACTGGGGGCAGAGACCTGCTCGATCTGGGCGAGGTCGGCGAAGCGGATCGGCCCCGCCTTGCGCACGGAGGCGAGCGCAGACAGCAGGCCGTGGCTCAGACCCCCGGTGGCCGATCGCAGCCGCCGATTGAACCGACCGACGACGAATGCCAGCCGCCCGGCGATGTCGTCTTCAGCGAATCCGTCCATGGCTGCCCTCCTCGGGTGGTCAGGCGTCGGGGGCGAGTTTGTCAGACGTCGCTCAGAGCCCCCGCGGTGTCGAGCGCGGGTTCATCCACGTGAACATACTTGCCGCCCATCGCGAGTGACGCAACGGCGCCGATCACGGACATGATGGCCGCGGCGATGAACACGATCACGAGCCCCGCGTGAAACGGCTCAGAGATCAGCTGCGGAAAGAAGGACTTTCCTGTGAGCGCTGCCGAGTTGGCGGCCGAGAGCGAGTCGAGCGCACCGGTCGGCCCGAGAATCGAGGCGATCGGGTTGTAGCCGAGGAATGCGGCAAACAGGCTGCCCACCGGGGGAGTCGCTGCGACCTGGTTCGCGACGGCCGAACTGACCCCGTGCGTTGTCAGGCCGGAGCGCAACGCGTTCGGCAGCGTCGAGGCGAGCCCGGCGATCATCAGCGAGAAGAAGATGCCGATCGACAGCGAGTTTCCGGCGTTCTGGAAGGTTCCCGTCATGCCGGATGCCGCTCCGCGCTGGTTCGCAGGCACGCTGTTCATGA
>JBDUEC010000012.1:0-21812 GCA_040002655.1 Rhodoglobus sp.
GCCACGGCGCCACCACCCACCCCCACGCCCGCCATTCTGGTGATCATCTCCGATGACGCGCCCGTCGACAAAGCGCGTCTCGTCCAGATGGCGGAGAGCGCAGCGGATGCGGGCGTCTTCCCGATCTGGGTGTCGCAGCGTGTCGAGAACCTGCCAGCCGTGGCTCGTACTTTTCTTAGGACAACCGGACCCGAAGCAACCGAAGTGGGGTTCGTCCGCCTCGGGTCGGAAGCGATAACGGTCGCTTCCGAATACATCTCGCGGGAGAAGGCTCTCGCCTTCGGTAGGCGCCTCGCGCCGGTGTTCGACGCCGGCGCGATGCTGGTGGATTCGAGCGACCTGCCGCGATCTGTCTCAATGCTGTCGTTGTTGGGTCCATCGATTGCGCAGGGACCCGATGCCGCAGTGGAACGCTGGCAACAGAACGACTCGATCCACGACCGCTCGGGTTCGCCCAAGCCCCGTCGCGCCGGACGCCTGCGAGCGATCGTCGGCCAGTCGGGTGCGGATGCCATGCACCTCGATCTTCGCGCGCAGGGACCGCACGCCCTCGTGGGCGGTACGACGGGCTCGGGAAAGAGCGAATTCCTCCAGGCGTGGGTCCTTGGGATGGCCGCGGAGTCGAGCCCGGATCGCGTGACGTTCCTGTTCGTCGACTACAAGGGCGGCTCGGCGTTCGCCGATTGCGTGAACCTGCCGCACTGCGTCGGGCTCGTCACCGACCTCAGCCCGCACCTCGTGCGCCGCGCGCTGACCAGCCTGCGAGCGGAGCTGCGCCATCGCGAGCACCTGTTCAACCGCAAGAAGGTCAAGGACCTCATTGAGTTCGAGAAGTCGGGCGACCCAGACGCGCCACCGGCTCTCGTTCTCGTGATCGATGAGTTCGCCGCTCTCGCGAACGAGGTGCCGGAGTTCGTCGACGGCGTCGTGGACATCGCCCAGCGCGGTCGTTCGCTTGGCATCCACCTGATCATGGCGACGCAACGCCCGGCTGGCGTAATTAAGGACAACCTGCGCGCAAACACCAACCTCCGCATCGCACTGCGCATGGCCGATGAGAACGACAGCCAGGATGTCGTCGGCGACAAGGTGGCCGCCACCTTCGATCCCTCCGTTCCGGGTCGCGCCATCGCAAAGACGGGTCCGGGGCGCCTCACGGCCTTCCAGGCTGCTTACGCGGGCGGTTGGACAACCGATCTTCCGCCAGCTCCGTCGATCGCGATCGCCGAACTGCGTTTCGGCGCTGAGATCCCGTGGGAGAGCCAGGACCTGCGACAGGCAGACCTCCCGTCGGAGCAGGGTCCGACCGACCAGGCGCGCCTCGTGAAGGCGCTAATCGCTGCGGCGAAGGCGACATCGATTCCCGCGCCGCGGCGACCGTGGCTCGACGAGCTTGCACCCATGTACGACCTGACCAAACTGCGCCAGCGCACTGACTCGGAGCTCATTCTTGGCGTGAGTGACGTTCCGGAGGAACAGCGCCAGGATGTCGCGTGGTTCCGCCCCGACTCCGACGGGCACCTGGCCGTGTTCGGTACCGGTGGCTCTGGCAAGACCGTCACACTGCGTACTCTCGCCGCGACGGCAGGAATCACGCCGCGTGGCGGGCCGATCAACGTGTACGGGCTCGATTTCGCGGGCAACGGACTCAAGATGCTCGAGGTTCTGCCGCACGTGGGGTCGATTGTGCCCGGGGACGACCAGGAGCGCGTGATCCGACTGCTCCGGATGCTGCGCGACGAGCTCGCAACCCGCTCGGAACGATACTCAGCGGCAAACGCGGCGACCGTCACCGACTACCGCGCCAACGCCGGGGCTCCCGACGAGCCCCGTATTCTGTTGCTGCTCGACGGATTCCCGGCATTCCGCAGCGACTTCGAGACCTCGGGCGCCACCGCACCGTGGTACGGCGTGTTCTCTGACCTGATCAGTGAAGGGCGGCAGGTGGGCATCCACGTGGCTCTCACGGCGGACCGGCCGGGCAGTATCCCGACGGCGATCAGTTCGGGCATCCAGCGCCGCGTGGTCCTGCGGCTCGCGGACGACCAGGGCTACACGATGCTCGGAGTCCCGAAGGACGTGCTGGACTCGTCTTCGCCCGCCGGCCGAGCGATCATCGACGATCGCGAGACCCAGATCGCGATCGTTGGGTCGAACGTGAGCGTGCTCGATCAGTCCCGGGCGACGAAGGCCCTCGGCGAGGCCATCGAGCGCACCGGTCGTTCGCCCGCTCCCGCGATCGGCTCGCTGCCGCGCGAGTACGCGCCATCCGCGCTCCCTGAATCAATCGACGGGATGCCCGTGCTCGGCCTCTCGGATGACTCTCTCGGGCCGCTGCCGTTCGATCCGACGGGTGCATTCCTGCTCGGGGGATCACCGGCGAGCGGTCGCACCAACGCCCTTCGCTGGCTCGTCGAGAGCGTCGGTCGCGCGCTGCCGACGAAGACGTACTACCTCGGAAATCCACGCTCGGAACTGGCAAACGTTCCCGGCTGGACGAAGGTCGCCCGCACGCTCGAGGAGGTGGGCGAGCTCGCACGCACGCTCCAAACCGTGGTCTCCGAGGCGAAGGACAGTCCGAAAGTCGTGATCGTTCTCGAGGGCATTGGCGACTTCCTGTCGAGCTCTGCCGACACGCCACTCGTCGACCTCATCCGAGCCGTCAAACGATCGAACCACCTGCTCATCGCTGATGGTGAGACCTCGTCCTGGAGCTCGTCGTGGCCTCTGCTGGCTGAGGTCAAGGGAGCGCGCACCGGTCTCCTGCTGCAGCCGGAGACTATGGATGGCGACTCCATCCTTCGCACTGCCTTCCCGCGCGTCCAGCGCGGAGACTTCCCACCGGGCCGCGGCATGTTCGTGGCGCGAGGAAAGGTCACGAGGGTGCAATTGCCCCTTGTGACGGACTGAGTCCGATGGGTACCACTGCCCATCGACACTCTTGCTAGCACCAGCTACCTTCGAAGTACAGACCGAGCCGCGCGCACGTGCGGCGGGAGACACAAGGGGAACCAGCCATGTCCAACATCAATGTCGACTACGAGCGCCTCACCTCGACCGGTACCCAGCTTGACCAGGGCCGCGAGCAGCTGACGCAGAAGCTCGACGATCTCAACCGCATCATCGACTCCCTCGTCGCAGACGGTTTCACGACGTCGTCGGCGTCGGGCGCGTACCAGGAGGCCTTCACCACTTACGCCAACGGCGCCAAGCAGACCGTGCTCGGTCTCGAGGGTCTCGCCAACTTCCTCCGCAAGACCGCCGACACCCTCAAGGCTACTGACGAGGGCATCGCGAGCTCGATCCGCTAGTCGGATCCAGAACCACGAAGGCCGGGACGCAATGCGTTCCGGCCTTCGTCGTGCTCAGGGACCTGCGGTAAGCGGCGGGCGGATGTCACCCTCGCTGATCGAGGCGGGTGGCTTGGGAGCCGGCTCAAAGCGACCGAGCGCGATGTCGGACGCGTCGCATGATGTGTCGCTCTCGGTTGCATCGCCCACCTTGAGTGCGCCGTCTTCGGTCACCACGTCGTACGTAATCTCGACGCCATTGGCTCCAAGGTCGGCTTGAGGGAGTGGGTGATCGGACTCGATCCACCACTCCGACTCCGGGTAGCAGACTGTGACGCTTGCGGCGTTGTCGCCACGGCGATTTACCGCGACCAGCGAGTAGGGCTGCGGCCCGGCGTAAACCCTGGGAGGAGCTTTGGCATCGACATACTGCGAACGGAACTGATCATAGATCCGTTCGATGCGGGCGGTTGTTGTGGTCGAGGTGAGTTGATCGATTGTGAAATCACGCGAGTTGTACGCGATGGCGTACCCAAGCATGGCGCTCTGCATGGCTTGTGCGAATGGGTCGTTGGGTGCTGCAGGTGCGGCCGGTTCCCAGACGATTGAGGGCGTTTTGGCGATCGTAGGCGCGCTACTCGGCCCGCAGCCCGTCAGGGCTACCAAGAACAGGGCTCCCGTCAGGATCACGCCGCACGCGGCCGGGTGACGTATCACGGAACTCCTTAGGGCCGCCATCTGTAAGCGGTATCCGTGTCAGTGTAATCGCTCGACATTCCGTCCAAATTCTGCGATGAGATCTGGTTTGTAGACAGCGCCGCGTCGACCTTCGATTGATTGTCGACTAGCCAATGGTTCACTGCTTTGAAGTAGGCGGTCGAATCGTCGAAACTTGACTCGTCCTCCAGCAAACTGAAGCCGGGATCCTTGTCTTTGGCGGTGAGGTACGTGTAGACCATCGAGGCGATGACCATGCGCCTATGGTTGTCGCGGTCCACAGCTCCCGCATCTGCAAGGTCAGATTGATACTGCGCGTTCGTGGTGAAAATGTTCTCGACGCCGTCCGTGACATGCCCCGTGACTGCTTCGATCGAAGCATCCTGGGCCCAGTCCAGAACGAAACCGGCAGCACCGCCAACGGCTTCGCCCAGCCCTGGGATGGGTACCGCGCCCACAACTGTCGAGATGGCACCGACAACCTCGCGGATAGCCTTGTCCTGATCTTCGCCGGTCTCGATCTTCTCACCGAGAGATGCGCCCGTGAGGGCGGCCTCGAGAGACGTGATGTGGTCGATCGCCTCGCTGAGGGGGAGTGCGACTGGGTTCGATATCGACGCGTTCAGAAGAGTCTGCTGGTAATCGCGGATGTTGTCAGAAATGAGTCCCATACCGCTCTCATGGCTACCGGCGACGCCGAGGAACGCCGCAAGCTGGCGGTCGGACAGCACGGGAATGACCAGATCGCCGCCTCCTGGTCCCGGCTTGTGCTGAAAGTCCCCCAGGGCATCGAGCTCACCTTGGAAGTTGTGGGTGATCGGATATTCGGCGAAAGCCGGAATGTTGATCGAGAACGCCCCCGCAAGTGCGGCGGAGGTGAACGCGTTGATTCCGTCCTGGGTGAAATGCTGGTTACCAAGTAGCGTCAGGATGATGTCGTGCGTGAGCGTAGCGGACCCCTCGAGTGTCGCCACATCCGTCAACTGCAGGCCGTTGATATCGGTCGGTCCACCGCTCGCTTGCAGCGCACCGTAGAACAATTCGCTGATGCCCTGGAGCTGGTCGGCGTTGTTCGCCTGGTAGCCCTGGTCATTAACGTCGAAACGAGTGTCGAACCAGTAGCTGATGCGACTGTCGGCGGCGCCGTTCCCATAGTGGTCCGGGGGAACCGCGGCCCCGTCGCTTGATGTGAGCCACTCATAGGCGGCGTCGGGATAATGTCCGAGTGTCGAGAAGATCGGGCCGGAGGGGTCGATCACACGCAATCCGAGCTGGCCTTCGTGTTCCTGCGTATTCAGCCACGTGCCGCCGTTGGGTTCTTCGGGTATGTCGAACACGTTGCCGTCGACGCGCATCCACTGATCGACAGCATCGGCCATTGCGACTGCGAGCGTCTCGCCGAGGGGGCTGTCAGGATCGTTGAAGAGGTAGCCGATGTTGCCGCCGTTCGCTCCCGCGTGCGCCATCATCCCTTCGGCGAAACTCTCGCTCTGGTTCTGTGTCCAACCAGTGCTGCCCGTCGATAACCCGGTACGAATCGCGGCTGCCAGGGCCAGTGCGGCACCGGCCGCGAGGTAGTTGCCGTCGCCGTACCACCCGACTCGGTCCACGAGCTCGACGGTCTTCTCGCCACCGAGTTCCTGGTAGAACGCGCTTGTCACGGCTTCGTCGTTCCCATAGAGCGTGAGCAGGGCGCTCAGAGCGGCCGCCGATTCTTCGTACTCGCCGTCCATGTCGATGACGCTGTTCGCGGCGTCGACCATCGCATCCTTGAGATTGCCCACGTTGGCGATCTCGCCGATTGTGTCGATTCCGACTGCGGCCAGCGCCGCCTGCTGGGCGGGCCAGTCCGGCGGCAATGCGGCGCTGAACGCCGCAACGAGGCCGCTGTCGGCGGCCGCCCGCTGCCCTGCGTAGGCGTGCAACATGCGCAGAGCCTCATCAAGCTCATGCTGTGCCCTCTTGCGCTTGCGTTGCTCATCGAGGATGCGCTGCTCCTCTTCCGGCGACGGATCTGCGTTGCCTGCGTAGCTCATGTGGAGCACCCGGCGCGCCTCGCTCGCCTGGTCTCGCCACCCGTCGGCGTTCCTCCGGATCGAAATCACCTCGACGCGGTACGCCTCGATGGCGTCGCGGGCATGCCCGAACGCGTCGATCAGCGTCGTAACTGGCGCGACAGCGCGCAGGAAACGTGTGATCCACGCGTCGGTCGATGAACCCGACCACACGTCTGACGTAATGGCGTTGCGGTTGGCGAAGCTGTTCGTTCTGATTGCCTCGAGCTGGCCGATCCAGGTCGTGAACTGGTCGCGCGCGTGGTCGAGCTGGCCAGTATCGCCGAGGCCGGGATCCTCATCTGTCCAGTCCACGGTCAGAACATCCCGGGATGGGCCGACTGCGCCGCCTTGTCGTCCCAGTCGCCGAAGGTCACTGCGACACTATGAAGGTCCGCGGCCGCATTGGTGATCGTGTGACTCGCCACCATCTCCGTGACGGACGCCCACATGCTGAACCCGTTGGCCGCGGCGCGAACTGCTGCGCTGCCGCAGTTTCCGACGGACACGGTGGTCTGGAGTGGCATTGCGTAACCTTGCGCAGCGAAACCCGTGCTGACGTTGGCGAGGGTCGCGCCATCCACGGTCAGATTGTCGGTCATCGTCCCCATCGTTTCTCGACCAATGGTCGGGTGAGCGTTCTTCGAGTGTACGGGCCGGTCAGCGACAGCCACATGGGGAGGGGTACCCATACTCAGGCGCTTCGACTGCACGTAGGCGGTCCGATCTTCCGTAGCCGAGCATCCCTCGTGCGTTAGCATGATCTGTCGGAGCGAAGGGGGAATCGCGTGGCTGAGAAAGAGGGCGACGGCTTCCTGATCGCGCCACCGCCCGGTCTCATTCCCGAGCATGACGAGCGGGTCGCCGCGAGCGCCGAGGACTTCATCACCATGCCGCCCCTGGTATCGGATTCGGCCACCCACAAGCTCGCCTCGGCCAAGGTCGCCCCCGAGGCGAAGCCCGCCGCGGCCGAGATCACGTTCTTCCCCACCACGATGCCGCCTCCCACCCCGGCCCCGACCGCCGACGAGACCCAGCTGCGCCCGGATCGCCCGGCGACCCCGGCATGGCGCCTGGTGCTCGGCGACGGGCTTGTGGTGCCCGTGGAGAGCGCCGTGCTCGTCGGGCGCGACCCCGCTCACAATGCCGAGTTCCCCACAGCTGGCCTGCTCGCGATCGTCGAACCGGAGAAGACCATCTCCAAGACCCACGCCGTAGTCGAAGCGGATGCCGGCGAACTCTGGGTGCGCGACCTCAACTCCACGAATGGCACCTATGTCGTGCTCCCCGACGGCACCGAGGTGGACGCGACCGCCGACGACCGCACCGAGGTACCCGCCGGAGCCGATCTCGTCTTCGGCGAGTACGTGGTGCAGGTCGAGCGGAGCTGACCTGCAGCCTGTCGCTAGCGCGCGGTGACCAGGGTGTTCCGGTCGTCGGCCGGTGTGCCTGCGAGGCGGGCCGCGGCGAGTCGTTCCGCTGCCTCCAGGGTTGTGGTGCCGTTCTGCTCCGCCTCACGGAAGATGGTGGTGATCGTGTCGCCGATTGCCGCCACTCGCGCATCGATCGCTGCGGCATCCGCGTTCGGCTCTGAGGCCATCGAGAGGTAGATCACGCCGCCGGCGTTCACGACGAAGTCGGGAGCCCAGAGGATGCCGCGGGCCGCGAGCGCGTCGGCCCCGTCGTGCCGCGCGAGCTGGTTGTTCGCCGCGCCGACCACACCGCGCACGTTGAGCTCAGCGATCACGTCTGGGGTGAGCACGCCGCCGAGTCCGCAGGGGACGAACAGGTCCGCCTCGACGCGGTGGGCATCCGCCACCTCGACCCAGGTTGCCCCGAGCTCCGCCGCGAGCGCCCGCTTGTCGGCGTTCACGTCGGCGAGGCTCAGGTGGGCACCGGCCGCGGCGAGCGAGCGGGCGAGGCGCCCGCCGACCTGGCCGAGCCCCGAGATCACGATGTGGCGGCCGGTGACATCCGGGGTTCCGAACAGTGCCTGCAGGGTCGCGAGAACGCTGGCGTGCACGCCAGCCGCGGTGGCGTCCGCCGGTTCCCCGACGCCGCCCTGCTCGGGCGGGAGGCCGCACACGTGTGCCGTGCGCTCGGCGACGATGGCCATCAGCTCCGCGCTGGTGCCGACATCCTCCGCGGTCATGTATGCGCCGCCGAGGCTCTCGACGGCGTCGCCCAGGTCGAGCATCGCAAGACGCTTCTGGGCGTCGGTGAGCACCGTTCCCATCGGAAGGAAGATGACGGCTTTGCCGCCGCCGCGCTGCAGGCCGGCAGCGGCGTTCTTGAGAGTCATGGCCGCCGAGAGGCGCAGGGCGTCGGCGAGCGCATCTGTCCAGTTCTCGTACTGCCAGACGCGGGCACCGCCGAGGGCCTGGCCGAGTTTCGTGGAGTGCACCGCAACGGTGATGGTCAACCCTGAGCGGGGACCGGTGGTCACGAGCACGCGCTCGTGGGTGAAAGGAACGGTTGAGATGGGGTCGGGCGACGTCATTGTCTTCTCCTTGCGGGCGGGCCTTGTGGGCTCACAAATGGTGGGCGCTGTTGTGGGCGCCGTCACCGAATTCTAGCCGCGCTCGACCCGCGCCGGGGAGTGGGCATGGGAAGGGGTGCCCATCGACGGCGTTGCAGCCGGGTCGCTACCGTTGTGCCATGGCAGACATCCGGCTGAATCTCGACCGCCTCCAGTCGGTGCACCAGGAGCTTGCCGCCATCGCCCAGCAATTCGATGGCGCTGAGCGTTTCAATACGGCGGTCGCAGACGCGACCGGGCACGCGGTGCTCGGTGCGGCGGTGGGCACCTTCGCCAACTGGTGGAATGTGCGGCGTGACCAGCTCACCGAGGAGCTGCGCTTCATCAGCGAGGCGACACGGGCCATTCACGACACCTTCGTTGAGGTTGATCAACACCTCACGGAACAGGTCGCCCAGATCGACATTGGCGAGGAGGACTGATGGTCACCGCATACGACGTGCCCGCGCTGACGCCGCTGCCGGGCGATGCGGCCGCGCTGACCCAGTTCGGCACACGCTACGCGGGGGTCGCAGAGGCGATCGCCGCGATCACCGTGCAGCTCGACTTCCTGGTCAACGACGACATCACGATCGGCGATGCGGCAGACGCACTGCGCACCAGAACGGCGGGTGCTGCGAGAGAGATCCGGGTCGTTCTGCCCAGGTACCGCCAGTCGGCGATCGCGATCAGCGAGTTCGCGACGGTACTCGCCGACGCACAGCAACGCGCGAATGCCGTCATCTCCCAGCACGGTCCACTGCACGACGAGCTCCTGCGGCTGTACGACCGGCGCACCCACCTCGAGTACGCGATCCAGGACGCGCAGTACCAGCCCGATCCGGCAACGATCATCGCGCCGCTCGCTCGCCGGCTGAACGGCGTGCATACCGATATCGCCGACGGCGAGGCGCGCCTGTACACGATCTGGATGGCGTACCTGGATGCCGACGGCGACCGGGGAGCCGCAGGGAACGCGGCGGCCGCCCGGATCGTCGCTGGCGCCGCAGGGTCGACGGACAGCGTCTTCGACTACCTCGCCTCATGGTGGTCCGATGTCACCGCGCTCGCCGGAATTGTGGACCAGTGGATCCGTGAAGTGCTGTCGAACGTGCTGTTCTACATGGCGCTCGTCGAGATTCTCGTGCTCACGCTGGCGTTCGTCGCCATAGCCGCAGTCGTGCTCCTGGGCACGCCACTCGGATGGATTCTGCTCGCCAGTGTGCTGAGCGGCGATCTGGACCTCATGGACGTGCTCGAGGGCGTGTTCGCCGCGGTCATTCTGATCGTTCCACCGCTCTCGCTCTGGACCCAACTGCTCCTCCAGTGGGAGGCGAACGCCCCGACCCCGCAGATGAATCCGGTGGAGCCCTACTGGGGCACCGAGGTAGTGAAGGAAGACGAGAACGGGGATCCGCTCGGCAACTACGAGCACACGATGGTGACGAACAACGAGCTCGACGATGAGGGCAAGATGGACTCGACCGTCGTGCAGGTCGTCAAGGTGTACAACGACGACGGCACGTTCACCTGGCGCGTGACGCTGCCAAGTACGCAGGACTGGATGCTGCCGATCAACGGCAGCGAATTCTTCGAGCACGGGGCGGCCAACGACCTCGCCTCGAACCTCACCCTGATCCTCTCGCCCGACCAGCAGGCCGCCTACGAGCGGATGGTGCTGGATGCCATGGCGCAGGCCGGCATCGGTCCGGAGGATCCCGTCATGCTCGTCGGGTTCAGCCAGGGCGGCATCCTGGCGGGCAAGCTGGCGTCCCAGGACGACGGGTTCAACATCCAGGCAATCGTCACGGCCGGAGCGCCGATCGACGCCTACGACATCCCGGACGACGTCTCGGTGATCTCCATGCAGCACAACAACGACATCGTGGCCCGCCTCGACGGCACGCCGGCCGTGCACGGGGACAACTGGCAGACTGTGGAAGTGCCCGCGCCCGTCAACACTCACCCGCCGTATGAACAGTTGCCCGACCACAATGGAACGGCTTACGAGATTACGGCGCTCTCTGAGCTGGACAACCCCGACCCGAACAACGCGGGGTTGCTGGCGGTTATCGCGGACCAGCAGCAGTTCTTCAGCGACAACGAGGTCGCGTACACCTACGAGGGCGCCGAAGACCTGGTGATGCTGTGATGCGCAAGTTGATGATCCCGGTTGCGGTAGCACTCGCGGTGACACCATTGTTCGCGGGCTGCGCGCCGTCGGATGACGACGCCGAGCGCGACATGTCGGCCGCGGTCGTCGCGGTCAGCCCCGAGATCGATGGAGCACTCGTTGGGTACTCGTCGAGCGGCAGCGAACTCGTGCTCTCGGTGAAGGCCTACATTCCCGACGCCAGAACCATGTCGGCCGAAGAGCTTGCCGCCGTCGTGGACGCCGGGGTGGAAGCCGTGTGGTTTGCCTCGCCACAAGATCCGTTCATCGTGAAGTTCGGGGTCGTGCCGAGCACGATGCCGGAGGATGCCACCTTCGTGCAGCAGGACATCGAGCGCTTTCCAGACACCGGCAAGATTCTCGAGAGCACGTCGGGCTCATCGAACGGCACGTTCGGGTTCCTGGGGTCCGCGCTCGAGTTGCGCTTCGGCCCCAGGCAGTAGCCGCGTGACCACCCAGGAGACTGCCGAAGCCCTGCCCCGGCTCGTGCTGCGGCTGCCGGGAACATGGTCGGCAATTCCGCTCGACGACCGCGACGCGGCGCAGACGGCGATCCGCACGCTCGTCAGGCGCCAGGTGGGGGTGGCCGACGATCGGGCGATTCTTCGCGACGAGCTGTCGCGACACCTGCTGGCCGCCCTCGAGGAGTCGATCACGGGCGACGGGCAGAGCTTCCACGTGGCGCTGGAGATCGTGCCGCGCATGCCCATCCCCGTATCGATCTCGGTCTCGCTGCCGCTGCAGGCAATCACCCCTGCGGTGGGCACATCGCCAGCCGCGGTGATGTCCGTGCTCGAGCGCGGCCTACGGGAGACGCTCACCGAGACCTGGCCGACCGCCAAGAAGTTCACTACCAGGGAGTCGGCGGTGCTCCGTCTGCATCGGCATCTTCCGATCGAGGGCAAGGCGGGCGAGGAGCCGCTGGATGCACTGGTCGCCGAGTACTGGATGACGGTGCCCGGCACCAAGCGCTTCGTGCTCGTCAGCTGCGCGACCGCCTTCGGTCCCCTCGAGGACACGATGCTCGGATTCTTCGACTCCCTCATGCGCGTCACCCGCTGGGCCCCCTCGACATAAACCCGGGTGTTATCCTCGAATCATGCAGTTCGGTCGGCTTCTCCTTCGTCGCCGCGACGGGTCCTCGTTCTAACAGGCCACCCCCGTCGCGGAGTCTTGTCGTTGGCTGACCATCGAGACGAAGAAAGACCGCATCATGAGCACTGAAGCATTTGAGAAGCCGCGCACTCTGGCCGAGAAGGTCTGGCAGGACCATCTCGTGGTCACGGGAGCGGATGGCACCCCCGACCTGATTTACATCGACCTGCACCTCGTGCACGAGGTGACCAGCCCCCAGGCCTTCGACGGGCTGAGGATGGCAGGCCGCCCCGTCCGCCGCCCCGACCTCACGATCGCCACCGAGGATCACAACACCCCGACCCTCGACATCGACAAGCCCATCGCCGACCTCACCAGCCGCACGCAGATCCAGACGCTGCGCAACAATGCCGCGGAGTTCGGCATTCGCCTGCACTCGCTTGGCGACATCGAGCAGGGCATCGTGCACGTGGTCGGCCCGCAGTTGGGGCTCACCCAGCCGGGCATCACCGTCGTGTGCGGTGACTCGCACACCTCCACCCACGGCGCGTTCGGTGCCATGGCGTTCGGCATCGGCACCAGCGAGGTCGAGCACGTGCTCGCCACCCAGACCCTGCCGCTGCAGGCGTTCAAGACGATGGCGATCACGGTGGAGGGCGAGCTGCGGCCAGGGGTCACGGCCAAGGACATCATCCTGGCCGTCATCGCGAAGATCGGAACCGGTGGCGGGCAGGGCTACGTGCTCGAGTACCGCGGCAGCGCCATCCGCTCGCTGTCGATGGATGGCCGCATGACCGTCTGCAACATGTCGATCGAGGCGGGCGCGCGGGCCGGTATGGTTGCCCCCGACCAGACCACCTACGACTACCTGAAGGGGCGCGCACACGCTCCTGAGGGCAAGGACTGGGACGACGCGGTCGCCTACTGGAACACCCTCGCGACCGACGACGACGCGGTATTCGACGCCGAGGTCTTCATCGACGCGAACACGCTCGAGCCCTTCGTGACCTGGGGCACCAACCCCGGTCAGGGCGTCTCGCTCAGCGAATCGGTGCCGAACCCGACGGACTTCGCAGACCCGAACGAGCGGGCATCCGCCGAGCGGGCACTCGAATACATGGACATCGAGGCGGGCACGCCGATGAAGGACATCCGGGTGGATGCCGTCTTCATGGGTTCGTGCACGAACTCGCGCATCGAGGACCTGCGGGCCTTCGCGAGCATCATCAAGGGACGCACCAGGGCCGACGGCGTGCGCGTCATGGTCGTGCCCGGTTCGGCCCGCGTGCGCATCGAGGCCGAGGCCGAGGGCATCGACAAGATCGTCGAGGAGTTCGGGGCGGAGTGGCGGTTCGCCGGCTGCTCGATGTGCCTCGGCATGAACCCCGACCAACTGGCCCCTGGGGAGCGCTGCGCCTCCACGTCCAACCGCAACTTCGAGGGGCGGCAGGGCAAGGGCGGGCGCACCCACCTGGTGTCTCCGCTGGTGGCCGCGGCCACCGCCATCCGGGGCACGCTGTCCAGCCCCTGGGACCTGGAGAACAGCCCGTTGCCTTCCCCTCTGGTCGAGCCTGTCGAGACCAGGGTGGGTGCCTGACATGGACAAGATCTCCACAGTCACCGGTATCGCCGTTCCGCTGGAGCGGGGCAACGTCGACACCGACCAGATCATCCCGGCCGTGTTCCTCAAGCGGGTGACCAAGACCGGATTCGACGACGCGCTCTTCTACGCCTGGCGCCAGGATCCCGAGTTCGTTCTCAATCGCCCGCCGTTCGCTGCCGAACCGGGCACCGGCGGCCGCATCCTCGTGGCCGGACCGGACTTCGGCACCGGCTCCAGCCGGGAGCACGCCGTCTGGGCCCTGCGCGACTACGGCTTCCAGGCCGTGCTGAGCGCGCGGTTCGGCGACATCTTCCGCGGCAATGCCGGAAAGCAGGGGTTACTGGCAGCCCAACTCGCGGAGGCCGACATCGAGACGATCTGGCTGATCGTCGACGAGCACCCGGGCGTCGAAGTATCCGTCGACCTGGTTGCGAAGACCGTGACTGCCGGCAAGGCGGTGTTCCCGTTCGAGATCGACGACTACACGCGGTGGCGCCTCATGGAGGGTCTCGACGACATCGGGCTGACTCTCAGGAACGAGACCGACATCACCGCTTTCGAGGCGAAACGAGAGGCCTGGCGGCCGAAGACGCTGCCAGCCCGCTGAGCGGCGCGGGTTGCCGAAAGACGCCCGAACGGGGGTCTTAGCGCGATTCGCCGTAGACTGTCGAGACGAAGCGCGCGGCACTATTCGTGCGCCTCGTTCCCGGAGAATGACGGAATGCCGGAGCATCCGCAACGGTTGCTCCGAGTCTGCCGGTTAGCAAATTTGTGAAGGTGAGTAGATGAATTCGCTTGTGAAAGACGCCCAGAAGGCTGCTCAACGAGTGGGACTCACGTCCGACAAAATCGTCATCAACGGCGGCAAACCACTGCGCGGACGCATCGAAGTGCGCGGGGCAAAGAACCTCGCAACAAAGGCCATGGTCGCCGCCCTGCTCGCGGACTCGCCGAGTGTGCTCAGGAACGTTCCGGACATCAGTGACGTCAACGTCGTGACCGGCATGCTCGAGGCATACGGGGTTACCGTCACGAGTATGGGCGAGGGCATCCTGAACCTCGACCCGAGCAACGTGCTCAAGGCACAGTTCCACGAGATCGACGCGTTGGCCGGTTCCAGCCGCATCCCGATCCTGTTCTGCGGCCCGCTGCTGCACCGTCTCGGCGAGGCGCTCATCCCTGACCTCGGCGGTTGCCGCATCGGCGACCGTCCCATCGACTTCCACATGGATGCCCTGCGCGCGTTCGGCGCGATCGTCGACAAGAGCTATGAGGGCATCCGCCTCACCGCACCGGACGGCCTCAAGGGCGCGCACATCGAACTGCCGTACCCGAGCGTCGGCGCCACGGAGCAGGTGCTCCTCACCGCCGTGCTGGCCACCGGCGTGACCGAGCTCAAGAACGCGGCCATCGAGCCCGAGATCATGGATCTGATCGCAATCCTGCAGAAGATGGGCGCGATCATCACGGTCGAGCCCAACCGCGTGATCTTCATTGAGGGCGTCGAGAAGCTGCACGGCTACGAGCACACCGCGCTGTTCGACCGCAACGAGGCGGCGAGCTGGGCGTCCGCTGCTCTGGCCACCGACGGCGACATCTTCGTGGGCGGCGCCAAGCAGCAGGAACTCATGACGTTCCTCAACATCTTCCGCAAGGCCGGGGGTGCCTTCGACATCAAGGAGGACGGCATCCGGTTCTACCACCCGGGTGGACCACTCAAGCCGGTCGTCGTCGAGACCGACGTGCACCCCGGCTTCATGACCGACTGGCAGCAGCCGCTCATCGTCGCACTCACCAAGGCCGAGGGCCGGTCGGTCGTGCACGAGACCGTGTACGAGAACCGCTTCGGCTTCACGGATGCCCTGATCGAGATGGGTGCAGACATCGTCGTGCACAAGGAGGGGATCGAGTCGATCTCCCGCCGGGTGCCCCGCCGTCCGCTGGAGCAGGCCGCCGTGATCATCGGCCCGACGCCGCTGCACGGCGCCGATGTGGAGATCCCCGACCTGCGGGGCGGGTTCAGCCACCTGATCGCGGCACTCGCCGCCGACGGCACCTCCACGGTCACGAACATCGGCATCATCGCTCGCGGCTACGAGCACTTCATCGACAAGCTCGAGCTGCTCGGGGCCGACTTCATCTACGAGGGCTAACCTCCGGTGACGCAGCCAACGACGGCGACGAAGCCGAAGTCGGAGAAGACCCCGATCTTCCGCGTGTTGGCCTACCTGCTGCTGCCGTTCATCCACCTGGTGGGTCGCTACCGCATCACCGGGGCGGAGAATGTGCCAGCCACCGGGGCGTTCGTGGTCACGCCGAACCACTTCAGCAATTTCGACCCCCTGGTGACGGGCTACGCCATGTGGCGCACCGGGCGGATGCCCCGCTACCTCGCCAAGGCGTCGCTGTTCCGTGTGCCGGTGCTCGGCTGGCTGCTGAAGCGTGCCGGGCAGGTTCCGGTGGAGCGCACCGGGGCATCGCGCAACGCCGACCCGATCGCCGCGGCGCGCAAGATCGCCGCCGCTGGACACGCACTCGTGATCTACCCGGAGGGCTCGCTCACCCGCGATCCGAACCTGTGGCCGATGCGGGGCAAGTCCGGCGCCGTGCGCACCGCGCTCTCGGCGGACATCCCGCTGATTCCGATGGCACACTGGGGCACGCAGGCGATCCTCCCCACCTACGGCAAGGGCATCAGCCTGTTCCCGCCGAAGAAGGTGGATATCGTCTTCGGCCCGCCCGTGGACCTCTCGGCGTTCCGCGGGCGTCCGCTCGACGGCGCGACGCTCATGGAGGCAACCGCCGTGGTGATGGCGGCCATCACCGCCTTGGTCGAGCAGTTGCGCAACGAGAAGGCGCCGGTCGAGCGCTGGGACCCGGCGAAGCACAACCAGGAGGAGACGGGTCGCTTTGGGTCCTGACGACAGCAGCTACGAGGCGCTGGGCGCCGTGGCAGTTCCCACCGGGCCGAAGGTGGCCGTTCTTGGGGCCGGTTCCTGGGGCACCACGTTCGCCAAAGTGCTCGCCGACGGCGGATCGGACGTGGCCGTCTGGGCCCGTCGACCCGAGCTCGCGCGCGAGATCTCGCAGGCCAAGCGCAACAGCGACTACCTGCCGGGCATCAACCTGCCGCGGTCGATCTGGGCCAGCTCGCGGCTGCCAGAGGTGCTCGATGGCGCGCAGCAGGTGTACCTCTCCGTGCCGAGCCAGTCGCTGCGGGAGAACCTGAACATCGTGCGCGAACTGATCCCGTCTGACGCGATCGTCGTCTCGCTCATGAAGGGTGTCGAACGGGGAACCGGACTGCGGATGAGCGAGGTGATCACCCAGGAACTGCGGATCGACCCTGATCGCATCGCGGTGGCATCCGGTCCGAACCTGGCGCTGGAGATCGCCAAGGAGCAGCCGACGGCAGCCGTGGTCTCCTCCGAGAACCTCGACACGGCGACCCTCATCGCGCTGACCGCGACGAACCCGTACTTCCGCTCCTTCGTGAACACGGATGTCATCGGCACCGAGTTCGGAGGCGTGCTCAAGAACCTCATCGCGGTCGCGATCGGCATCGTGGACGGCGTCGGCTATGGCGAGAACACCAAGGCCTCGATCATCACCCGCGGCCTCGCCGAGATGACCGACTTCGCCGTCGCCTACGGAGCGCGGGCGGAGACGCTGTCCGGGCTGGCCGGCCTCGGCGACCTCATCGCAACCTGCGAGTCGTCGCTGTCGCGCAACAACCGCGCGGGGCGCCTGCTCGGCCAGGGCTACGCCTACGCCGAGGTGATCAAGCAGATGGACCAGACCGCGGAGGGCCTGTCATCCGTCGCTCCGATCCTCGAGCTGGCCCTCGCCCGCGGTGTGGAGATGCCGATCGTGAGCCAGGTGGCCGAGGTGCTGGCCGGTACGCTTAATCCGCGGGACATCGCCCCGCACCTCACGACCGATCCGATGCCCCAGGGGGAGTAACCGTGCTCACCGCCCTCGCCGACGGTTCCCTGGCCGAGAAGTTCGGATCGACGCCGCCGAAAGTGATCGCGCTGCACGGCTGGGCCCGCACCGGCGCCGACTTCGCCCCGATTTTGGACGGAATCGACGCGCTCGCCCTGCACTTACCCGGGTTCGGAATCACGCCTGAACCGGCGTCCGTGTGGGGCAGCGATGAGTATGCGAACGCCCTGGTGGATGCCATCGCCCCCTTCGCACCGGTGGTGATTGTGGGCCACTCGTTCGGCGGCCGGGTCGCGGTTCGGCTCGCGGCGCGGCATCCGGAGCTGGTGAAGGGCATCGTGCTCACCGGGTCGCCGCTCGTGCGGTTGCAAACCGCTTCGAAGCCGGCCCTCGCGTTCCGCGTGGTGCGGCGGCTCGCGAAGCTGAAGCTGGTCTCGGCAAAGACCCTCGACCGGTACCGCCAGAAGTACGGCTCGGCGGACTACCTGGCCGCCCAGGGCGTGATGCGCAGCGTGCTCGTGAAGGTGGTCGGCGAGGTGTACGACACCGACCTCGCCGCTATCACCGCCCCCACCCGTTTCGTCTACGGGGAACTCGACACGGCGGCTCCGCCGAAGGCCGGGCGGATGGCCGCCGACCTCATGCGCCACGCCCGCTTCACCGAGGTGCCGGGCGCCGGTCACCTGCTCGAGGGCCCCCTCGTTCCAGCCATCCGCGCCGAACTCGACGCCCTGCTCGCGGAGGTGGCGTGATGTACGTGGTCGTCGTGTCGATCGTGCTCGGCGTGGCCGCCGCGGTGCTCTGCGCAGGTCGTTGGCTGCGTGTCGCCCAGCGGGAGCACTACATCGCCCCGTGGACCACCCGCCTGGCCTGGTTGTGGCTGACCGTGCGTCCGCTGAACCTGGTGCTTGCACTCGTTGCCCTCGCGCTCGCGGCGGTGGCGCTGCTGCAGGGCGCCTGGTGCTGGGCAGCAGTCGCGGCCATCGTCATCCTGGCTCTCCTGCCACTCGGCCTGTCGGTGCGGGGCCGCACCTCGAAGCTCGCCTGGACCGACCGGCTTCGGCGGTTGGCGGTGCTCTGGGCGATCTTGGTCGCGGCGCTCGCAACCGCAC
Source organism: Rhodoglobus sp. (assembly GCA_040002655.1). Lineage (GTDB taxonomy): Bacteria > Actinomycetota > Actinomycetes > Actinomycetales > Microbacteriaceae > Rhodoglobus. The sequence goes on from JBDUEC010000012.1 coordinate 18,508, forward strand.
TCTTCCTGCTCCTCGGCCCGGCGGGCATCGCCTTCACCCTGGTGCTGCTCGCGCCGCTCACCGACCTCTGCTTGGTCATCCTGGCGCCGGTGGAGAAGGGTCTCTCGCACAAGTACCTGGTGAGCGCTCGCAAGCGCCTCGGCCAGGTCCGACCGACCGTGGTTGCGATCACCGGCTCCTACGGCAAGACCTCGACCAAGGGCTACATCGCGCACCTGCTCGGCGCCCGATTCGCGGTCGTGGCATCGCCGGCCAGCTTCAACAACCTGATGGGCCTGTCGCGGTCGGTGAACGAGCGCGTGGTGCCCGGCACCGAGATCTTCGTGGCCGAGATGGGCGTCTACGGCCGCGGCGAGATTCGCGAGCTGAGCAAGAGTTTCCCACCGGACATCGCCGCCATCACGACCATCGGTGAGGCACACCTGGCCCGCATGGGCAGCAAGGAGGTGATCTTCCAGGCCAAGGCCGAGATCACCGAGAAGGCGCGAATCGTCGTGTTGCCCATCGACGAGCCGGAGCTCGCCGGGCTCGCCGACACGTGCGAGGCCGAGGGCAAGACCGTGATCCGGGTATCAGTGGTTCCCGGGAGTGCGGCGCAGGTGATCGTGGATGCCGCGGCGGGAACGGTCTCCGTGGCCGAGAACGGTGCCGTCACCACCGTGCCCGTGGAAGTGCCCGGCGCCGGGCACGCTGTGAACATCGCCGTGGCGGTGGGAATCGCCGTGGCGCTCGACGTGCCGCTCGACGCGATCGCACCACGACTGCACGGGCTCCCCACCTCGGCGAACCGGGCCGAGATCCAGAAGCTGGACAACGGGCTCGCCGTGATCGACGACACCTACAACGCCAACCCGGTGGGCGCGGCGCGCGCCCTCGAGGAGGCCGCCCAGCTGGCGCAGGAACGCGGCAGCAACCTCGTGGTGGTCACCCCGGGCATGATCGAGCTGGGCAGGGTGCAGCACGCACGCAACGCCGAATTCGCCCGCTCAATCGCCGCCGTTGGGGGCTACCTGTTCGCCGTGGCGCGAGTGAACCGCAGGGCCCTCGTGGAGGGTGCAAGCGGCGGCCAGCACCCGGTGCGAACCTTCGACCGGCGGGAGCCCGCCGTGGCTGCCGCGCTCGATCAGGCGGGCGACCGAGGCGTTATCCTGTACGAGAACGACCTGCCGGATCACTACCCCTGATTCACCCGTGGTCGTCACGGATGCTTTTCGCGGCAGGATTCCTGGAGGGTCACCATCGCTACGTCACCATGGGCAGTCGTCTTCGGGGGGCCTTCGCCCGAACATGAGATCTCGATCCTGACCGGACTGCAGGCCGAGCGTGTGCTCGTCGCCAGCGGTGAGGCCGTCATCCCGATCTACTGGGCGCCCTCCGGTGAGTGGTTCGTGGTGCCGTCGGCCTCAGAGGCGAAGGACTACCTGCAGGGCACCCCGCGTGGGTCCAAGCCGATCGACGTGCGGCTGTCCGGTGAGCCGGGACTGTACGTGAAGAAGCGCGCCCTGGACGTGTCCGCAGCCTTGCTCTGCCTGCACGGTGGAGTGGGGGAGGGCGGAGGCGCGGCTGCCGTGTTCTCGCTGCTCGGCATCCCGGCCACCGGGTCCAGCCTGTTCGCGGGTGCGGTGGGCATGGACAAGCTCGCGTTCGGCGGTCTCATGGAGGCGGCCGGCATCCCCACCCTGAAGCGGGAGCACCTTTCCGACGTGACCGAGCCGTCGTACGCCGGCCCGTACATTGTGAAGCCGCGGTTCGGTGGTTCATCGATCGGCATCGAGATCGTCGACGACATTGCTGCGGCCCGTGCGATCGCCAAGGCGAGCCCGCACCTGCGCGCCGGGGCCGTGCTGGAGCCGTACCGCCCGGAGCTCGCCGACCTCAACATCTCGTTCCGCACATTCCCGTCGCTCGAGGTCACCGCGCTCGAACGGCCGCTGCGCGCGGCGAGCGAAGACCCATCCGGGCTCTACTCCTACGCTGAGAAGTACCTCTCCGGCGATGCGGACAGCGAGGTGGGCCTGTCGAGCGCACCGCGCGAGTTCCCCGCGAAGGTTGCACCGGCCGTGGCGGAACTGGCGGCGGAGCTCGCTCGCCGGGTCGCCGATGTGACCCTCCTCACCGGTGTCGTGCGCGTGGACCTGCTGCTCGATGAGAAGAGCGGCGACCTGTTCGTGAACGAGGTCAACTCGATCCCCGGTGCGATGGCCCTCTACCTCTGGGCGCCGACCGTGCCGGCTTCACAGGTGCTGAAGGATGCCCTGGTCGAGGCGCGCGACCGCCGCACGGTGCTGCCCACGTCGGGCTTCGGTTCCGGCATCGCCCTGCGCAAGGCCGGCGGCATCGCTGGCAAGCTCGTCGGCCTCGACGGACCGCGGGGCTAACGACCTACTTCGTCGTGTCCTGCGGGTCGATGCAGCCGTGCGTGGCCGTGATAAGGCCGACCGCACTGCCCAGGTCGGTCAGTGCCGCCAGGTCCTGCACCGTATTGCTGTCGATTACTACCGAGATCGCCGGATCGCGGCCGTAGGTCGTGTAGACGTAGTTCGGCGCGTCCGTCGGGTCGACCAACCAGTCGATGCCGTCCACGGTGTAGCACTGCAGTGTCGAGGTGGGGTCGGGCACCGCGACTCCGCATCGCAGAAGAACGCCGGCGGGAGAACCCCACGCCCCCGTGCCCTGGGCGTTGGTCTCGCGGGCGGGGAGGTCGGCGACGGTCGTCGGGAGGTTCACGACGACGTCTGCACACTTCGGGTTGACGGCATCCGTGGCGGGGTCGAGTGCGACAGTGGCGCTGCAGCCGGCGAGCGTCAGAATCGCTGCCACGGCGATCGCCAGGCCGGTCGGGATTCTCATCGGTTTCAGGCTACCGTGTGAACCATGACGGCAGCCGAGACCCTGGGTTCGATCGGGGAATCCGCCACGCTGCAGCGCATCTTCCCTCGCCTGCCCGCCGCCGACGCGCAACTGCTCGGGCCGGGCGACGACGCCGCGGTGATCGCAGCCCCCGACGGCCGGTACGTGGTCACGACGGACATGATGATCCACGGACCCGACTTTCGGCTGGCCTGGTCCAGCGCCCACGACCTCGGGTGGAAGGCCGCCGCCACGAACCTCTCCGACGTGGCCGCGATGGGTGCAAGGCCCACCGCACTCGTTGTAGCCATCGCCGCGCCATCCGCTTCGCCGGTGTCGCTGTTGGAGGGTATTGCTGACGGGCTGCGGGATGCCTGCGCGGCCCTGGCTCCTGGCTGCGGCGTGGTCGGCGGCGACCTGTCGGTGTCGTCGGTGCTCACGATCGCCGTGACCGC
>JBDUEC010000013.1:0-21496 GCA_040002655.1 Rhodoglobus sp.
GCAAGTCGGTGGTCTGGGCGATCTGGGCGATCGGCATCTTCTACCTGTTCACGCTCGTGCTCGGCTACGGTGCCGCGGCACTCGTCGGGTCCGACGAGATTCTCGCGGCTCCGGGCGGGGTGAACTCTGCGGCACCGCTGCTGGCGTTCCATCTCGGTGGCACGGTGCTCCTCGCGATCATCTCGGCGGTGGCATTCGCCACGATCCTCGCGGTGGTGGCTGGCCTCACGATCACGGCCGCCACGTCGTTCGCGCACGACATCTACGCGAACGTCATCAAGAAGGGCAAGGTCGAGCCGAATGGCGAGGTGAAGACGGCGCGCATCACGGTCGTCGTGATCGGGGTGGTGGCGATTCTCGGCGGCATCCTGGCGCAGGGCCAGAACGTGGCGTTCCTCGTGGCCCTCGCCTTCGCCATCGCGGCGTCGGCGAACCTGCCGACGATTCTCTACTCGCTGTTCTGGAAGAAGTTCTCCACGCGCGGAGCCCTCTGGAGCATGTACGGCGGGCTCGCGGCCGCGATCATCCTGATCGTGTTCTCCCCCGTCGTCTCGGGTGGAGTGGTGAACCCGGCGACCGGCCTCAGTACCTCGATGATCCAGGGCGTGGACTTCCACTGGTTCCCGCTCAACAACCCTGGACTCATCTCAATCCCACTCGGGTTCCTGCTCGGCTGGCTCGGCACGATCACGAGCAGCCGTCGCGAAGACCCCGCCGTGGCCGCCGAGATGGATGTCAGGTCGCTGACCGGGCACGGCGCTGAGGGGGCGACGCACCAGTAAGAAACCGCAGACTCGCCCGCGCCCACCCGCCAAGGGTTGGCGCGGGCGATCTGGTCTCGAGACCGGCGATCGGTCTCGATACGCGCTGGCGCGCTACTCGACCAGCGAGACGCTAGTCGGCGAAAGCTTCGATCGGCGGGCAGGCGCAGACCAGGTTGCGGTCGCCGTAGGCGTTGTCGATGCGGCGCACCGGCGGCCAGTACTTGTGGCGGATGAGCGCCTTGAGCGGGTAGACGGCGTCCTCTCGGGAGTACGCGTGCTGCCACTCCCCTGTGCCCGAATCACCCACCACCACGGACTCCGCGGTGTGCGGAGCGTGCAGGAGGGGATTGTCGTCCGCCGGCCAGGTGCCGGCGGCCACGGCATCCGCTTCGGCCTTGATCGCGATCATGGCCTCGATAAATCGATCGATCTCCGCCAGGTCCTCGCTCTCGGTGGGCTCGACCATGAGCGTGCCCGCCACCGGGAACGACATGGTGGGTGCGTGGAATCCGTAGTCGATCAGGCGCTTCGCGACATCGTTGTTGTCGATGCCGGTCGCCTCCTTGAGCGGACGCAGGTCAAGGATGCACTCGTGCGCCACCAGACCGTTGTCGCCCGAGTAGAGCACCGGGAAGTGGTCGCGGAGCTTCACTGCGACGTAGTTCGCCGCGAGCACCGCGGCGCCGGTGGCCGCCTTGAGGCCGTCCGCGCCCATCATGCGCACGTAGGCCCAGGAGATGGGCAGGATGCTCGGGGAGCCGTACGGGGCAGCGCTGATGATGTTCTCGGGGGCTCCACTCCACGCACGCTGGGCGAGCGGATGCCCGGGCAGGAATGGCGCGAGGTGCGCCTTGGCCGCGACCGGCCCCACACCCGGCCCGCCCCCGCCGTGCGGGATGCAGAACGTCTTGTGCAGGTTGAGGTGGGACACGTCGCCACCGAAGTCGCCGAAGCGCGCGTAGCCGAGGAGTGCGTTGAGGTTGGCGCCGTCGACGTAGACCTGGCCGCCGGCCTCGTGCACCGCAGCGGTGATCGCCTTCACCTCGTGCTCGTACACGCCGTGCGTGGACGGGTAGGTGATCATGAGCGCTGCGAGGTCGTCGGCGTGTGCAGCGATCTTGGCGTGCAGGTCGTCGAGATCCACGTTGCCGAGGTCGTTGGTCGCGACCACGACCACCTTCATGCCGGCCAGCACGGCGCTCGCGGCATTGGTGCCGTGCGCACTCGACGGGATGAGGCAGGTGGTGCGCTGCGCATCCCCGTTGGCGAGGTGGTAGCCCCTGATCGCCAGCAGACCGGCGAGTTCGCCCTGGCTGCCCGCGTTGGGCTGCAGCGAGACGGAGTCGTACCCGGTGACCTCGGCCAGCCACGTCTGCAACTGCTCGATCAGGGTGAGGTAGCCCTCTACGTCCGCTTCCGGTGCGAACGGGTGGATGCCTGCGAACTCCGGCCAGGTGACCGACTCCATCTCGGTGGCCGAGTTGAGCTTCATCGTGCACGAGCCGAGCGGGATCATGCCGCGGTCGAGTGCGTAGTCCTTGTCGGCCAGGTACTTGAGGTAGCGCATCATGCTCGTCTCGGAGCGATGCGTGTTGAAGACCGGATGGGTCATGAACTCGCTCGTGCGAGCCAGGTCGCCGAAACTGTGGACGATTGCGGTCGAGTCGGCGTCCAGCCCGAAGACCTCGGCGAGCGCCGCGAGGGACTCGTGGTCGTCCAGCCAGGTCTCGTCGAAGCTCACGCGCAGGGTGTCCTCGTTCACCAGGTGCAGCAGGATTCCGCGAGCGTATGCCGCCTTCTGCAGCGCGGCAGCGCGACCGGGCACCGGGATCTCGAACGTGTCGAAGAAGTCCATCTCGTAGACCCCGACGCCACCGCGGGCGAGCCGCGCGTGGAACTCGGTCGCCGTGCCGTGAACGCGATCCGCAATCCGCTTGAGGCCGTCCGGCCCGTGGTACACCGCGTACATGCTCGCCATCACGGCGAGCAGCACCTGGGCGGTGCAGATGTTCGAGGTGGCCTTCTCGCGGCGGATGTGCTGCTCCCGCGCCTGCAGCGACAGCCGGTACGCGGGGTGCCCCACCGCGTCCTGCGACACTCCGACGAGGCGTCCGGGAAGCTGCCGCTCGAGCCCGGCCTTCACGGCCATGTACCCGGCATGCGGACCACCGAAGCCCATCGGCACTCCGAAGCGCTGGGTGGTGCCGACCGCGACATCCGCTCCGAGTTCGCCCGGGGACTTCAGCAGGGTCAGCGCGAGCAGGTCGGCCGCGACGACAGCGACCCCGCCGCGCTCCTTGACTGCTGCGATGACCGCCGACGGATCCCAGACGTACCCAGAGGCACCCGGGTACTGCACCAGCACGCCGAACGCGTCGGGCAGGTCGGTCGGCCGAGTCTCGTCGAGCTCGATGACCGCGAGCTCGATGCCCACGGCCTCGGCGCGATTGGCGAGCAGTGCCTTCGTCTGCGGGAACGAGTTGGCGTCGACGAGGAAGACGTTCGACGCGGCACCGGAGGCACGGCGGGCGAGCAGCATTCCCTCGACGACCGCGGTGCCCTCGTCGAGCATCGACGCGTTCGCCGTCGTCATGCCGGTGAGGTCGGACACCATGGTCTGGAAGTTGATGAGTGCCTCGAGCCGGCCCTGGCTGATCTCCGGCTGATACGGCGTGTATGCCGTGTACCAGCTCGGGTTCTCGAGCACGTTGCGCTTGATCACGGCGGGCGTGATCGTGTCGTAGTAGCCGAGGCCGATCATCGAGCGGCGCACGGTGTTCTGGTTCGCCAGCGCACGCAACTCGGCGAGGGCTTCACGTTCAGTCGCGGCCGGCGGGATGGTGGAGTTGTCCAACGGTGCTACATGGATGGACGCAGGCACCGCCGCCTCGACGAGGGCCTCAAGCGAGTCGTAGCCGACCGCAGCGAGCATGGTGGACTGCGCCGCGGCATCCGTTCCGATGTGGCGCTCTGCGAACCCTTCGAGACGCGGCGCTACGCGGCTCTCCTCGGGGACCGAGCCGCTCACTCGCCTGTCAACTTGGTGTACTCGTCGTAGCTCAGCAGCTCCGGCAGCGACTCGAACTCGACCTTGATGAGCCAGCCCTCGCCGAACGGGTCACTGTTGACCAGCTCCGGCTTGGCGACGACGGCGTCGTTCGCCTCGAGCACGGTGCCGTTCACGGGAGCGAAGAGCTCACCGACCGACTTGGTGGACTCGATCTCACCGACCACCTTGCCTTCGGCGACGGTCGAGCCGACCTTCGGCAGGTCGACGAAGACGACGTCACCGAGTTTTTCGGCCGCGTAGGCGGTGATACCGACGAGGGCGGTGTTGCCCTCGACGAGCACCCACTCGTGCTCGGCCGTGTACTGAAGTGATTTTTCGTCGGTCATTTCGACTCTCTCTTGTAGAAGGGCAGTGCGACAACGGACGCAGGCACGCGAGTGCCCCGCACATCGATGAACAGTGGGGTGCCGATGGCCGCCGAGCCGGGGTCGACGTAGGCCATGGCGATCGGATGTTGGAGGGTCGGGGACAGGGCTCCACTGGTGATGACTCCGACCTCGACGTCACCGTCAAACACGGCGTAGTCGGCCCGCCCGGCGCGCTTGCCCTCTGCCGCGAGCCCGACGAGTACGCGGGCATCCGCCGGCGGCCCGGATTCGACCGTGGCACGCCCGACGAAGTCGCCCTCCTTGGTCAGGTTGACCACCCGGCCGAGCCCGGCCTGCACGGGGAAGGTGTCGAGTCCGAGCTCGTGACCGTAGAGCGGCATCCCGGCCTCCAGCCGCAGGGTGTCACGGCTGGCGAGACCGGCGGGGATGAGCCCGTGCTGCGCCCCGGCGTCGGCCAGCGCGCTCCACAGGCGCTCGGCGGCATCCACTTGCACGTACAGTTCGAAACCGTCCTCGCCGGTGTAGCCGGTGCGGGCCACGAATAGCGGGAGTCCGTCGAATAGCCCGTCGGTGCCCCAGTAGTACTTGAGGTCGGAGAGTGGCGTGCCGAGGCCGGTGATCGCCGGGGTCGCCTCGAGGATGGCGCGGGAGTTCGGGCCCTGCACCGCGATCAGGGCGAAGTCGTCGCTGTTGTCGTCGACCGTCACGTCGAAGCCCTCGGCCCTGGCCTTCAGGGCTTCGACGACCGGGTACCGATTGCCGGCGTTCGCGACGATGAAGAACGAGTCGTCGCCGAAGCGGTAGACCACCAGGTCATCCACAATTCCGCCGCTCGGATCGAGCAGCAGGCTGTACTTGGCCTGGTGGAGCGCGATCGCGGAGAGTTTGCCCGCGAGCGCGAAATCGAGGAAGGCTGCTGCGTCCGCTCCGATGACCATGATCTCGGCCATGTGCGAGAGGTCGAACAGCCCGGCGGCGGTGCGCACCGCGTGATGCTCGGCCAGGTCTGAGCCGTAGCTCACCGGCATCTGCCAGCCGGCGAAATCGGTGAAGCTGGCGCCCGCGTTCACATGGAGCTGGTGAAGGGGGGAAAAGATATCGGTCACGGAGTTCTCCTGGCGCGGGGCTGCGGGTAGAACTCCCCCTCTGTCATAAGCCTGAGAGCTTCGCTGGCACAGCACCTCGTGGGCGCGGTACAGCTTTCACCGTGGGCGGGATTTCGATGCGTGCCGGAGCGCGACCCAAATCCTCTTTTCAGAGTGGCCAGTTCGATGCGGTACATGTACCTGAGAGATTGGCGGGGAGGCTTGCTCCTTCGGTGCTCACCGCCCTGCCGAGGCACAAGGGCGAGCTCTCCCGCATCGTGTTTGCGGCCCGATGTTCTGTTGTGCGGCCAGCTTAGCAAGCGCAGGTTTCGTGCGGGTTACTCGTATGGGTAGAACTGCCGGTATACGGATCGCTAGATTGTGGCGCATGCCCCGCACTAGCAGCACGGCTCGCGCCCGCACGTGGCCGCGGCGCACGATCACGAGTTCCGCCGCCATCGCCCTCGCCGGGCTGGTCGCCCTCATCGCGATGAACGAGGCGGACCGGCTCATCGGGCAGGCGGTGGGCACGGACGGCTTCGTCCACGCGCTCAGCAGCGTGATCGGGTTCGGGGCGGGCGCGGAGACCGGAGCCTGGTCGGGCTGGCGCACCGCGAGTTTCTCGCCGGCGCCGTACATCCTGGTGCACACCGCCTTCGACCTGCTGTTCCTCGCCTGCTACGGAATCCTGCTCGCGCGGCTCGTGCGCTACGCCGCCGCGAGAAGTGGCGGTTCGCCCCGCACGCCGCTGCTGCTGGTCGGCCTGCTCGTGGGCGTCGACCTGCTCGAGGACGCGCTGATCGTCGTTCTCGACGCGAGCGTCTTTGCGGCAAACGAGCCGCTCGGCTGGATGCCCGTCGTGCTCACTGCGGTCACCTACGCCAAGTGGCTGGTCGCGATCGCCATCGCGCTCTACGTGCTCCTCGGATCGACCGTGGGCTCGACCGTTCGCCCCGCGATCCGCAGTGCGCTGCTCGCCCTCTACGCTCAACGGCTCGGTACCGTCGTCGTACTCACGGTCGGTGCGGTCTCCCTCGTCACGGCAGACGGCGTGCTCGAGCAGGTGCCGGATGTCTACCGCGGCTGGCTGGGGTACCCCGCCAATCGCGCCCTCGGCATCCCGACCTTCGACGCGGTGGCAATCGCCTGCGCATTCGTGGCCTTCCTGGTGACGGGGCTCGGGCTGTTCGCGCTTGGGCGCCAGCGTGCGCGGCACTACGCGCGCCTGAACATCCCGGATCCGCCGAACACCGACACTCGACCGGATGCCTCGCCCCTGCCCTGGCTGATCTTCGCGATCGCCGTGGCGCTTGCCGCCGTCGCCATCGGCACGGCCACTCTCGGCGCATCGATCGACCCGGGGACACTCGTGGTCTTCCTCATCGTGGTGCTCGGGATCGCCGGGGTTTCCGCACTGCTACGGCACTTCGCAGTCCCGATCGCCCCGCCGTTCAAGACACTCGACCTGGCCGGGCGGGCGGCATCCGTGCGCAGGGCCGGCGACTTCCTCGTCGCAGCCTGGATCGCGATCTGGGTGCTCGGCCCGTTCAAGGCGTTGCTGTCGCCGCTGCTGGTGGGGGCATTCACCGACCTCGGCGATTCCCGCTTCGCCGGCAGCACCGCCTCGATCGCGGTCATCGAGGTGGTGCTCGCTCTGCTGGGCATCCTGCTACCGGTCGGCTTCCGCTTTCTGGTCGCACGCGCCCTCCCCGACGTGCCGCCGAACTCGATCCGCTCGACGGCGGTCGCCCTGATCTCGACCACAGAACCGGACGCAGCAGATGCCCGCCGCCTCGTGATCGTGGCGCGAATCGCCCTCGTCGTCTCCGCTGTAGTGGCCCTCGTCTTCCTCTTCCTGCCGGGACAGGTGGGACCCCTGGTCGGGCCAGTCGCCGTGCTCGTGGCGCTGGTGGGTTCGTGGGCGACGATCCTCGGCGTGCTCATGCTCGCCCTCGGCAACTACAAGCCGCTCGAACTGTTCCGCGTGCTGCGGCTGCGCTCGACGCCGCTAGTCACCCTGCTGGTGGTCGTGCCCCTGGTGGTCTCGTTCGTGGCCGGGTCGGCCGAGCTGCACGCCATCCGCGCCAACGACGCGGGTGCCGTGCAGCCGCGCGACACTCTGGCCGAGGCAGTGTCCGGTTGGCGGGGCGACCAGCAGTGCGAGACCACGATGCCCGGGAGCGGACTCTCGGTTGCCCCACTGCTGCTCGTCGCGGCGGAGGGCGGCGGCATCCGTGCGGCCACCTGGACAGTCGACGTGATGCGACAGCTGTCGCAGGATGGCGCATGCGCCGCGAACGCGACCCTGCTCTCCAGTGGGGCGAGCGGCGGCAGCATCGGACTCGCCACCTTCCGAGCGGACGGCAACGCCGTGACCGCTTCCGGTGAGATGAACACCGAGGCATTCGGCGGTTCGAGCGCGCTCGCAGCCGACATGGCCGGGTTGCTCGCCGGCGACCTCGTGGGCGCGGTCAGCGGCATCCGGGTTCCGACACCGTCGGACTACGACGCGCCGTTCAGCAGCGCCTGGGCCTGGCACGACCGCACCGCCCTGCAGGAATTGAGCTGGGAGCATGCGGCCGGCCAGTTCGCGCGGCCGTACGACGTGAAGCGGCAAGAACCGACCGGCTACCTGGTGCTCAACTCCACCGACTCGATCTCCAACTGCAAAGTTCTCGTGAGCCAGGTGGACCTCACGCCGAACCCGCCAGCGACTGTGGCGGACGGCGACTCGAGTGCGCCCCTCTGCAACGGCGCGGCGGCAGAACTCTCGGGAACGCTCGACCTGCAGGACTACATCGGCGACTGCATCTTCGACCTGGACTGGTCGACGGCCGCAGAACTCTCGGCGCGGTTCCCCTTTGTGAGCCCGGCCGGCCGCATCTCAAACGACACCCTTCCCGACGGCTGCAACCCGGTCAGTGACATGCAGCTGGTCGATGGTGGGCTCACCGACAACAGCGCGATCGGAACGATCTCAGATGTCGCTCCACAGCTGACCGCGTTCATCACCGCCATCAACGCGGACGCGGATGGCAGCCCGGCCGACCCGTTCGTGGTGCCGATCCTCGTCTACGTCTCAAACGCGCCGGGCTTCGACGTGAGTGCGCCGGTCGGCGGAACCCGGCCAGAGCTGCTCGTGCCGTTCGCTGCGCTGCAGAGCGCCAAGGTCGCGCAGGTCAGCCCCTCGGCCTGGCTCACCCGGGTCGAGGATGGGCTAGCCAACGTCTGCCCGACCGATTCCACGAGCTCGGCCGACTGCCTCGCCGCGGTCGACGAGGTACACGGCAGCGTGCGGCAGGGGATTGCCGTAGTAGCCCCATCCACCTCACCGGCCGTCGCGGTTCCGCTCGGCTGGTCACTGTCGGCGTTCAGCCGCGCACACCTCCGCCAGGAGGCCGAGGTGCAGTCCGAATGCGGCATGGCGGCGCATCCTGAGCTGGACGAGACCTGCCACGCGGGCGACGGCTATGCCAAGTTGGGCGACGTGCTTGACCTGTTCACCGACGACTGAGGGGCGCAGGCGTCCGACAAGCGCCGACGACTCTCATTAACAACCCTCACCGCGTACCCTGAAGTGTCGCGCACTCGCGCGGCCGGGAGGGATCCTCGTGGACGGCACGCTGCTCAAGCACTTCGTGGCAGCCGCGGAGCAACTGCATTTCGCACGCGCGGCGAAGGCCGTGAATGTGTCGCGACCCACCCTGGTGGCCTCGGTGAAGCAGCTCGAGGCCGAGCTGGGGCATCCGCTCTTCGACTACACGGCAGAGACGACAACGCTGACGGATGCCGGCGCCGCCCTGCTCGCGCAGGCCCTCCACGAGCGTGCCCGTTCCGCAGAGGCAGCCGCGGCCGCGAAGCCGCGGCCCGGTGGCAAGGCGACCGCGTCCAAGGGCAAGGGACGCACCCCCGCGGTGAAGGGCGCCCCGCGGGTGGGCAAGAGGCGGCAGTCGCGATAACACTCGCGTCTGGCACCCATTCGATGGGGTCCGTGCGGTGCAAGTCGCCGGCATCCACCTCAGTCCGCGGGAGTAACGGCCTTCCTGTTGCGCCCGGTGCGGGATCGGGCCCGCTTGGCCCGGAGCGCCGCAAGCTCCTCTTCGGTTTTCAGGATCTTCTCGTTGCGCACCATCGCCGCAGCGGCATTGAGGAGACACGCGATGCCAAGCACGACGACGGTCACCCACAGCACCCAGACCGGCCACTCCAGCAGCCGCACAAGCAGCCAGGTCTCGTTGATCGCGAGCAGGAACGCTCCGGCGCCAACGATCATCCAGCCGTTGGCCTTGTTGAAGAAGGTGACAGTCTGCTTCAGCTGGTCGGCACCGAGCGCGGCGAACACCGCGCGGCGGTAGATCTCCGACCGGTTGTGCTGCTTGATCCACGCGACGGGTGGCAGCAACCACCACCAGGACGAGATGGCCGGGGGCGCGACCACGGTTGAGGTCGTCGCCTCCATGGCTTCGCGATCGAACTCCTGCTCCTGCAGTTCGATCGCCGCTTGATACACCGGGCCGGCAACGATGAGCCACGCACCGACGAAGGCAATCACTGCAATGACGTAGTCCATATTTCCAGTGTGGCAGCACCCCGGCGCTCGCTATGCTCGTGGCAGGAATCGACCGGGGAGACATCACATGGCAAAGAGCGACAAGAAGATCGTGCGAGTGCAGGAGACGGCGGCATCCAGGGTGGATGAGGCGCAGTCCAACTTCAAGCCGACCGCGGAGGCGAAGGGCAAAGCCACAACTTTCCGCATCATCGCGCTCGTGCTGTGGGTGCTTGCGATCGGCGCCGAAGCGTTCTCGATTTTCTGGATTCTGCGCCAGACCCCGGTGAACATGGTCTTCCTGATCATCGCGCTCGTGGTGATCGCCATCCTGGCGATCGGCGGTTCGCTGCTCTGGAAGCGCGCCAACGTACTCGACCCTGCGTCCAAGGCCGACAAGGTGCGCTTCTTCGTGCAGAACCAGCTCGGAGCGATCATCACCGTGATCGCCTTCATGCCGCTGATCATCCTGATCTTCACGAACAAGGACATGGACGGCAAGCAGAAGGGCATCGCTGGCGCTATCGGAATCGTGCTGCTGCTCGGTGCCGGCTTCCTCGGCACGTCGATCAACCCGCCGTCGACCGAGTCGTATGACTCTGAGGCCGCGGTCGTGGTGAGTTACACCGGCGAGAACCTGGTCTTCTGGACGAAGTCGGGCAAGGTCTACCACCTCTGCTCGGATGCCTCCGCGGTGAACCTTGAGTCGGCTGACAACCAGATCTACTCGGGCACGGTCGCCGAAGCACACGCAGCAGGCAAGACTCGCCTCACCAAGGAGATCGACCTGGAGGTGCAGGAGTGCGGACTCACCGCACCGGCACCGGCGGACGACGCACCATCGCCCACCCCGACCCCTTAATGAGCCCGCTCCCCTCCGCGGCTGACGCGGTCGTGATCGGCGCGGGTCCGGCCGGTCTCGCCGCGGCGGCGGAGCTCACCCGCGCCGGACTCGGCGTGGTCGTGCTCGACAAGGCAGACCGGGTCGGGTCGAGTTGGTCACGTCACTACGACCGGCTGCACCTGCACACGGTGCGCCAGTTGAGTTCGCTGCCGGGCACCCCGATTCCGCGCAAGTACGGTGCCTGGGTCGCTCGCGACGATCTGCTCACGTACCTCTCGGACTACGCCGAGTCGCACAAGCTGGACGTGCGGCTTGGTGTGAGCGCCAGTGCGGTCTCTCGCCTGGGCGACGGCTGGCAGGTGTCCACCGACGCGGGTGTGGTGACTGCCCCCGTGGTCGTGGTGGCGACCGGCTACAACCACACGGCGCGCATCCCGGACTGGACCGGGCTCGACACGTTCGGTGGCAAAGTCATCCACTCGAGCGAGTACCGCAACCCCGCCGCGCTGGGGGCACGCTCCGTTCTGGTCGTGGGCCCGGGTAACAGCGGTGCGGAGATCGCGGCAGACCTGGCCGCGTCCGGTGCGGCGGTGCAGCTTGCGGTTCGCACGACGCCCAACATCGTGCGGCGGGCGGTCGCGGGCATCCCCAGCCAGTACCTGGTCCTCTCGATCTCGATGCTGCCGCTGAAAGCTCGGGATGTGATCTCGAGCTGGGTGCAGAAGGTGTCGGTTGGCGACCTGACCAAGTTCGGCATCCCGAAGGCGCCGCGCGGCATCGTCACCCAGATGGAACGGGACGACGTGACCCCCACCATCGACGTCGGCCTGCTCGCGGCGTTGCGCAAGGGAACCGTAACGGTGGTTCCGGCCGTGACCGGCTTCACCGCCGATTCGGTGCTGCTCGCAGATGGCTCCGCCGTGAAGCCGGATGCCGTGGTCGTTGCGACCGGCTTCTCCCGCGGCCTCGATGAGCTGGTCGGCTCGCTCGGCGTCCTGGCTCCGAAGGGACGCCCGGTGATCAACGCGGACGAGCAGTCGCCGGAGCACCCGGGCCTGTACTTCATCGGCTACTCGAACCCGCTCGCGGGCAACCTACGTCAGTTGAAGATCGACGCGGGGAAGATTGCGCGGCGGGTTGCGCGGGGCGCGCGATGAGCGCGCGGTTGCGTCCGGGTCTCGTGCGCGGTGCGGCCGTCGTCGCTCTCGTCGCGCAGATCGTGTTCCTGCTGGTGTGGCTCATTGCGCCGGCCTGGCAGGGGGCGGGGTACAGCGTGCTCGCGCACTCGATCAGTGACATGTATGCAGAGACGGCACCCGCGGGCCTGGTCCTGGTGGTCACGTTCACCCTGACCGGCATCGCGACCCTGTTGTTCACGGTGCTCTCGGTCTGGCCGACTTTCCGCGCGGCGGGCTGGACGGCGGTCGTAGGTACGATCCTGCTTGGGCTGTCGATCTTCAGCCTCGGCGACGTGCTCTCCCCGTTTGAGCGGCTCGCCTGCCGCCTCGCGGATCCCGGATGCACAGCAGAATCGCAAGTCGCCAACCTCGGCGGCACGCTTGACTCCCTGCTGAGTACCGTCGGCTTCGCGCTGTTCATCGCGGCCGGGTTCTTCCTGGCACAGTCGATGACACGCACGGTCGGCTGCAAGCGCTGGGCATGGCCCACCCGCGTCGTCGCCGTGGTGGTTCTCGTGCTGTTCATAGCGGATGGCATGGCCGGCCCGATCGGCTTGGCCGGGCTGCTCGAGCGCGCGCTCGCCGTTGTCGGTGCGGCCGCGATCGGTGCGCTGGCGGCGGGCATCATCCGCAGGAGCAGCAGGGAACGCTAGAACGGCGGCGGATCGGCTTCGCGGCTGTAGCCAGTCGGGCTGGTCCAGACTGCTCGTTCGGCGCCCGGCGGACGCGCGACGCGCCACTTCGTCTGGTGCTTCATGGTGTGGTGCTTGCGGCAGCGGTGGGTGAGGTTGTCTGCGGACGTGCGCCCGCCATCCGCCCACGCCCGCGTGTGGTCGAGGTCGCAGTTGATCGCGCGCCGACCGCAACCGGGGAAGTCGCAGGTCACCTGCGTGATCGCGAGCCAGCGCTTCAGCGCCGCCGATGATCGGTACTGGTTCGGGTCCATCTGCAGGATCGTGCTGGTGATCGGGTCGGTGAGTAGTCGGGTGATCGACGGTGCCGTCGCGCACAGTCGGCGGGCGGTCTCGAGGTCGATCGGGCCGACACCCTCGAGGAGCGCAGGCTCCGTCGAGTGACCGAGCAGCGACATGACCGGAATGGTCAGGGCGACAGTAACTCCGACCCTCGATGACTCACCGCCGGTGAGCAGATCCGTGAGCACATCGGCGCGGAGCTGGGCCATTGTGCGCTGCTCGTCTGACTCGGTGAACAGCCCGAACGCGATGCCGTCGAGCTTGGCGGTGACTTTGGCGAGCGCGTCAGCGGGCAGGTTGGCGTGCAGCCAGCCCATGCCGTCGCGGTCGATCTCCGTCCAGACCCCGCGGGTCGCCTCGGCCGTGGCGTGGCGCTCGGCGAGGGTGTCAGCGTGCAACTTCTCGCGGACGGCCCGAGCGCGCGAGCGGAAACGGGCGGGAGCGAGGGTGCGGGCGGCATCCACTATTCGGTCTTCGAACTGGAGCCAGTACTCG
This sequence comes from Rhodoglobus sp., assembly GCA_040002655.1. GTDB lineage: Bacteria > Actinomycetota > Actinomycetes > Actinomycetales > Microbacteriaceae > Rhodoglobus. The sequence goes on from JBDUEC010000013.1 coordinate 13,289, forward strand.
GCAGGCAGCTCGATAGCAATCGACGCGGCCTCGCGAGCGTTCTGGGTGGAGACGTCGCCCTCGGCGAACCACGCCCAGACCCGCGGCAGCCGCTCGCGCAGTGTTGCCGCGACGTGGCCGTGGGCGCGTACCGTGCCTTCGGCGATGTTCAGGCGCACTGCCAGGTCGGCTGCGGCAGCGCGCTCGGCGTACTCGACGGCATCCCCGCGGAGCATCACCGCGTCGATGAAGACCTCGGGATGCGCGGCCGCCTCGCGCATGGTGGCGTCGATCGCGCGGAAGACCTCCGCCGACGCCCGCCACTGCGCTCGCTGTGCCACCTCGGCCTCGGCCATGCCGAACTCCACACGCGTATCCGCGTTCGCCGGGTCGAGCAGGAGGGCTTCCATGAACACAGTCAAGCAGGGGCCACCGACATTGGCGCAGACAAAAAGCCGATCAGGAGCTAGTTATCCACCGGCTCTACGCGTGGGGCGGGCTGGGGAGGAGTGGAGCACGGTGCAAGGTTCGCGAGCTCACACCGATCCCGACGCCAGCTTGGCGCTGATAGATTTGGCCGATGGCTTTTTCGCTGACCTTCATCCGGCTCAGTCGCGATGGCGTAGAAGACGCCGACCGGGCCGGGTTGGAGATGCTGCTGCAGCAGCGCGAGCTGGAGGTCGCGCCAAGTAGCGACGATACCCATCATCTCGTGGGCGTTGCTGGTCCACTGAGCTTCGACGGGCACTGGAGCGACCTACACCTCGACCCGCTCGACAAGGAGGGTGTGGTCTCGGGCGGAATCTGGCACGCCACCCTCAGCAAGGAAGAGTGTGCGTTCATCTACGACCTCTGCGTCGCCGGTCGGATGATCATCATGAACCCGCAGGGCGACCCACTTTTCATCGTGCCAGAACAGAACCACCTTCCGACAGATCTGCCGGAGGGCGTGGACCTAGCTGATATCGCGTGGATCACGAATCCCACAGAACTCGCACAGGTCTTGAGCGGGGGCTTTGCGGCATTTGCGGAGCTCAAGAATCGAGTGATGGACGGCACCGGCGATGCCTGAGCGACGCCCGCATGGTTCGAGCTCCGCCGCGACTAGTTGTTAAACCGGAACTCCACAACATCCCCGTCCTGCATGACGTAGTCCTTGCCCTCGATACGAGCTTTACCGCGAGCGCGGGCCTCGGCGATTGAACCGGTCGCGACCAGGTCGTCGAAGCCGATGATCTCGGCCTTGATGAAGCCCTTCTCGAAGTCGGTGTGGATCACGCCAGCAGCCTGCGGAGCCTTCCAGCCCTTGTAGATCGTCCACGCGCGGGACTCCTTCGGACCGGCCGTGAGGTAGGTCTGCAGGCCGAGGGTGTCGAAGCCGATGCGGGCGAGCTGGTCGAGACCGCTCTCGTCCTGCCCGGTGGAAGCGAGGAGTTCGGCGGCATCCTCCGGGGAGAGGTCGATGAGCTCCGACTCCAGCTTGGCGTCGAGGAAGATGGCCTTGGCCGGGGCGACCAGGGCGGCCATGGTCGCGAGCGCGTCGGCATCCCCGAGGATCGTCTCGTCGATGTTGAAGACGTAGATGAACGGCTTGGCGGTGAGAAGTCCCAGCTCGCGGATCGGCTCGAGATCGAGCTTGGTGTGAGCGGACAGCGGTTTGCCGTCGTTGAGCCAGGCGACCGCGGCCTTAGCCGTCTCGAGCACGACCGGCTCGATGCGCTTGGTCTTCAGTTCCTTCTCGTAGCGCTCGACGGCCTTGTCGAGGGTCTGCAGGTCGGCGAGGATCAGCTCGGTGTTGATGGTCTCCATGTCGCCGGCAGCATCCACTTTGCCGTCGACGTGCACGACATCCGGGTCGGTGAAGCCGCGAATGACCTGCGCGATTGCATCGGCCTCGCGGATGTTGGCGAGGAACTTGTTGCCCAGCCCCTCCCCCACAGACGCGCCCTTCACGATGCCGGCGATGTCGACGAACGACACGGGAGCGGGCAGGATGCGTTCGCTGTGGAAGAGTTCAGCGAGCTTCGTGAGGCGCTCATCCGGCAGGTTCACGATGCCGACGTTGGGCTCGATCGTGGCGAACGGGTAGTTCGCCGCCAGCACCTGGTTCTTGGTCAGCGCGTTGAACAGGGTGGACTTGCCGACATTGGGCAGACCGACGATTGCAATAGTGAGAGCCACGAGGGTCAAGGGTACCGGTTAGGCGAGTGCCGCCCGGAAGCAGATGGTGCGGTAGGGCAGCTCGAAGGTGGGTTTGCCCCGCAGGTCGGGATGCCTCGCCACCAGGCCGCGCACCCCCTCCAGGATCGCCCTCCGCACGTCAGCCCCCGCCGTGATGATGTAGCTGCGGGACTCGACGAGGGTCACGAGTGACTCCACGTCCATGTCGCGCACCCAGTCCACCTCGAAGCGCTCGATCGGCCCGAACGGCGCCCCGATCACGATTTCGCCCCGAATGAACTGCTCTGCGTCGCTGTGGTCGATGATCTCGCTGAGCTGGCGCACCCAGTCGGCGCGCTCATCCCGGATGTTCCAGACCAGCCCCAGCGTTCCGCCCGGCTTCAGCACGCGGGCCAGCTCGGGCAGCGCGAGCTGCGGGTCTACCCAGTGCCAGGCCTGGGCGAGGGTCACGGCGTCCACGCTGTGATCGGGCAGCGGAATCTGCTCGGCCGTGCCGGTGAGGGTGCGCACTCCGGGGAGCGCGCTGTGCAGCGTCGCCAGCATCGCGGCATCCGGGTCGACCGCGATCACATCGAGCCCGCGGGCCACCAGCGACCGGGTGAACTTGCCGGTGCCGGCGCCGAGGTCGAGCACGGTCTTCGCTGCGGCAGGCACCAACCACCCGGCGGCCTCGGACGGGTAGGTTGGCCGCGACCGCTCGTACTCGTCCGCCGCTCTACCGAATGAGTTCGCCTGCTCGGCGCGCTGCGCATCCATTCTTCGAGCTTAACCACGAACCGCCGGGCGCTGCCCGGGCTCGGTCGGAGGCGCGTGAGACGATTCCCACGTGCCACTGGATTTCACCGCGATCGACTTCGAGACAGCCAACTCCTCGAGCGCGAGCGCCTGCTCGGTCGGCCTCGTGAAGGTGCGCGACGGGCACGTCGTCGATCGGGCCTACTGGCTGATCAAGCCGCCGCTCGGGCACGACTCGTTCACCGAGTGGAACACCCGCATCCACGGTCTCATGGCAGTGGATGTTGTGGACGCGCTGCTGTGGAGCGAGCAGCTGCCCGATCTGGTCGCGTTCGCCGACGGTGACCACCTGGTCGCCCACAACGCGGGTTTCGACATGGGCGTCATCAATGCTGCCTGCAGCGCGAGCTACATCGAGACGCCGAGCTTTCGCTACCTGTGCAGCCTGCAGGTGGCCCGCAAGACCTACCACCTCGACTCGTATCGCCTGCCGGTTGCCGCGATGGCCGCCGGCTTCGAGGAGTTCGACCACCACAATGCGCTAGCCGACGCCGAAGCCTGCGCCGCCATCATCGTGCACGCGGCCCGCCGACACGACGCGATGGATGTGCCTCACCTCGCCGCGATCACCGGATCGCGCATTGGGAGCGTTGGACCCGCCACAGCGGGGGCCGTCGCCAGAGCGTGATCGGATCGTTGCAGAGCAACCCTCAACACTCTCAACTCGGCTGCAAGTCTTAGTACATGAAACAGCCAGAACCGGTGCGGTGCTCTTCGTCTTTCTCTGCCTCAGCCTCAGCGGCTGCGTGACGGCTCCGGTTCCGACTCCCACTCCGACTCCGATCGAGTCTGCGGGGCCGGTGACAACGAACACTTCCGCACCCGTCGCTGCGGTCGCGGAAATCGTCATCTCGTCTGTGGGGATCGAGATTCTCGACAGCGATGGCGCCACGGTTGCCTCTGCTGGTTGGTTCGACGACCCCGCCGAAACCATTCAGGAGCTCACGGACGCTTTCGGCACAAAGCCTGAAGAGGTTCCTTACCCCGGCCACATCGAGGCCAAGCCCGGAATCGACTACACCTGGGATGGTTTCGTCCTGCGGGTGCAGGACTTCGTCCCCGTTCCCCCATCCGGAAGTAACGTCACTGCGCTGAGCACCGTGCCCTCGGTAGGCAACGTCGCCATCCGAAGTTCAGCCGGATTGGGCGTGGGCGCAAGCGTTGCCGAGGTCGAAGCGGCGAACCCGGCAGAGTCCGCCCCGTACGAACTGGACGGAGTCTCCTACGCCTGGTACGACTTTGATCCGACTCAGGGCGGCGACTTCGGAGGGACGCCGATGCTCAACTTTGTGGGACTGAAAACAGACCTGGATGCTGGGCTCGTCATCCAAATAGTTGCCCCTCTAGCCAACTATGGGGCTTAGCAGCTAGTCGTGCTGCGGGAAACCCAGGTTGATCCCGCCGTGCGAAGGGTCCAGCCAACGACTCGTTACCGCCTTCTGGCGGGTGAAGAAGCGGATCGCATCCGGGCCGTATGCCTTCGTGTCGCCAAACAGCGAATCCTTCCACCCACCGAACGAGAAGTAGCCGACCGGCACCGGAATCGGCACGTTGATGCCCACCATGCCCACCTGCACCTCGCGCTGGAACCGCCGTGCGGCCCCGCCGTCGTTGGTGAAGATGGCCGTGCCGTTGCCGTACTGGCTCGAGTTGATGAGGGCGAGGCCCTCCTCGTAGGTCGCCACGCGCACGATCGAGAGAACCGGTCCGAAGATCTCGTGCTTGTAGACGTCCGACGTGGTGGCAACCCTGTCGATCAGGGTCGGGCCGAGCCAGAAGCCGTCGGCCTCGCCGTTCACCTCGACGCCGCGACCGTCGACGACGATGCTCGCGCCATCGGCGATCGCCACGTCGATGTAGCTGGCCACCTTGTCCCGGTGCTCGCGGGTGATGAGGGGCCCCATATCGCAGCCGCGTGTTCCGTCGCCGACCGTGAGGCCAGACATCCGCGACTTGATTTTGGCGATCAGGTCGTCCCCGACGGGCTCGACGGCAACGACAACCGAGATGGCCATGCAGCGTTCACCGGCGGAGCCGAAGCCCGCATTGACCGCGGAGTCTGCAACCAGATCGAGGTCCGCATCCGGCAGCACGAGCATGTGGTTCTTCGCGCCGCCGAGGGCCTGCACCCGCTTGCCGTTACGCGCGGCCGTCTCGTAGATGTACTTCGCGATCGGTGTCGACCCGACGAACGAGATCGACTGAACGTCCGGGTGCTCGAGGAGGGCATCCACGCTCTCCTTGTCACCGTGCACGACATTGAACACTCCGTCAGGCAGGCCCGCCTCCTTGAGGAGCTTGGCCATCCAAATGGCGGCGGACGGGTCCTTCTCGGAGGGCTTCAGCACGACGGTGTTGCCCGCCGCGATCGCGAGGGGGAAGAACCACAGCGGCACCATCGCCGGGAAGTTGAACGGGCTGATGATGCCCACCACGCCGAGCGGCTGGTGCAGGGAGTAGACGTCGACCCCGGCCGAGACGTTCTCGGAGTACTCGCCCTTCATGAGATGCGGGATGGATGTCGCGAACTCGACGACCTCCATGCCGCGGGCGACCTCGCCCAGAGCATCACTCGTAACTTTGCCGTGCTCGTTGGTGAGGATCGCTGCGACCTCACCCTTGCGCGCATTGAGCAGCTCGCGGAACGCGAACAGCACGCCCTGGCGCTTCGAGAGGGATGTGTCGGCCCAGGCCGGGAACGCGGCTTTCGCCGCCTGCACGGCCGTATCGACGTCGCCAACGGTCGCGAGACGCACGTCGCGGGACACGGTGCCCGCGGCCGGGTTGTAGACGGGAGACGTGCGGGTCGAGGCGCCGGCGAAAGAGGCGCCGCTCACCCAGTGGTCGAGAATGGCTGTGCTGGTATCTGACATGCGCCCAGTCTGGGCCGCGTTCTATCTGCAATCAAGGGCTATTAGTGCACACTGGATGTGCGTTATCGCAGATTAGCCGCAGTACTCGCTGTCGATTGCCGCCTGGTCGCGCGTCACAACAGAGCTGACGACGCCGTCCCCAGACACTTCGAAGTTGATGAAGTACCCCGAAGCGTCAGACACCGAGTAGTTGGTCCCATACTTTCCCACGGTTCCGACAATTCCGGGGTACGCAGCTTGTAGTTCCTCCTCGGTCGACCCCACAGCGATCGAGGCGGCAGTACGAAGCGGTACGGCAGGGGGTGTCGAAGCGTTCCACACAACGAGCTGGTCGATTACGTCGTCATCGCCCACCGGAACCACGACGGAACCGACGCTCGGATTGTCGAGGATGATCAGCCACGGGCACGCCTCCTGTCGGGTGACTGTGAAAGAGGCAATCGCCGAACCAGCGTCAGCGAGAGTGCTTCCCACCCGCAGCGGGCCGATCGAGCCGAACCCGATCACCCACCCGGAGGGGTCCGCGGGGTCCAGGGTCGAAGTGGGTGCCGGTGTGGGTGCGGGCGACGCACTTGTCGTCTGAGTTGACTGAGCAATTGGCTCCGTCGGCGTGATGCATCCGCTGAGAGTCAGAGCTACGAGCACCCCCACAGCGATAGCTCGGAGATTCATCGCGCCCCTATCTGAGTGAACCTTCACTATATTGGACGACTACGGTTCGAGCTCAGAGGCGCGACTCGCCACCTCGTCACGTAGCGCGTCCCGCACCACACGAACCGCCTCAACTGCGAGACTGTCGCGCCGCACCGAGAGCGAGAACTGCAACCGGAAGTCGACCTCACCGGGCAGCACGGGCGTGAGTCGGTCATCCGATTCCGCCATGAAGGCGTGCAGGAGTCCTATCCCGGCCCCGCGCCGGGTGGCCTCGATCTGGGCGAACACGTTGGTGGATCCGAAGCCGACGTGCATGCCACTGAGCACCGGCGCGAGGTCAAGGTCCCGCACGGTGAGCAGGGCATCCACGTAGAAGACGAGCCGGTGCGACTCGAGGTCGGCGACCGTTTCGATGGGTGGATGCTGCGCCAGGTACCCGGGCGACGCATACAACCGCAGCGAGTACGGCGCGAGCGGCTCGGAGTGCAGCCGGGATGTCGACGCCGACCCCACCGTGACCGCGAGGTCGTAGCCGGAGCCGCGCACGCTCAGCGGTGTGGTGGAGGTCACCAGTTCCACGTTGATCCCGGGGTGCTCGGCCTGCACCCGCGCGAGTGCCGGTGCCACGAACAGGGTGCCGAATCCGTCTGGGGCGATGATGCGCACCGTGCCGCGCACCGCATCCGCGCCGCCCGACGCCGCACGCACGACCTGCTCGAGCACGTGTTCGAGAGGGGCCGCCTGCGACGCGACGTCGCGCCCGATCGCGGTCAGCTCCCATCCGTCGGCGCCGCGGTCGAGCAGCCGCACTCCGAGCGCGGTCTCGAGCCGGTCGATCCGCCGTTTCACCGTGGTGTGATCGACGCCCAGCAGCGTGCTGGCCGACACCATGCGACCCGCCCGCGCAACTGCGAGCAGGAAACGCAGGTCGTCCGTGCTCACATCGAGCGGATGCGGCGACGGTGGGGTCATGGCATCACCCTAGGACGTTCGGGTGGTTCGCAACCCGGGGATGTCCGTCGCCGGTGTCACACTGGCTGCATGGACCCCATCATCGCCCTCCTGATCGGCCTTCTGGCCGGCGTGCTGCTCGGCGCCGTCATCGGCGTGCTTGTCGCCCGATCGCGCGCGGCCGGTGCCAGCCCGCAGTTGCTCGAGGCGCGACACAGTGCCGCTCTCGCGCAGCTGCAAGCCGATGAGCGGGCCGTGCAGGCGGAGCTCGCCGCCGACCGCGCCGCCATTCACGCTACGGCCGAGGCCCTGCGCGAGCAGGTCGCCGCGTTGCAGAACCAGCACCGCGAGATCGTGGACCGCCAGCGAACGGATGCCCAGGCCCAGGCCGAGCGGGAGCAGCGCGAGAGCAAGGTGCTGCAGGCGCTCACCCCCGTGCAGGAGTCCCTGCGCACGATGCAGCACAAGGTCACCGAACTCGAAACCCAGCGCAGCCAGCAGCACGGCGAACTCGCCGAGCAGCTCAAGCAGACCCAGCTCTCCGGTGAGCAGATTCGCGTGACCACAGAGTCGCTCGCCTCCGCGCTGCGCAGCAACAGCACCCGCGGGGTGTGGGGTGAGACCCAGCTGCGCAACGTGGTGCAGGCCGCCGGGCTCATCGAGCGCGTCGACTTCGACGTGCAGCACTCCATCAGCTCGGATGCAGGCGCAGGCCGCCCAGACATGGTCATCCACCTGCCCGGCGGCAAGAACATCGCCGTCGACGCGAAGGTGC
>JBDUEC010000014.1:0-21350 GCA_040002655.1 Rhodoglobus sp.
GACATAGTTCAATCCTCCAAAAGGATCAGGCGGAACGAAACCCAGGGCGATTCATCTTTGTCTGAATCGCTCAGTTTGGCTTGAGCGCCCGGACGAATCAGCACGCCAGCCTTAGTCAGGTGCAATTTGATCGTTTCACGATGAATCGAGAAACGACGAGCCAGCTCGTAGAGTGAATCGCCTGCTTGGTAGCACCTGATGAGATCTTCACGTTGATCAGAGGTCAAGTGACGGATTGCCTTGGTCCCGGCGTTTCTCACCGGGGTAGAGCGGTGCGAGACACGAGCCTCATCTATCAATTCATTAAGTTGACGAGTTGCCAAATTATGATTGCAGTAATTTCGCAGTACCCCCACAAAACGAGAGAATGCCGCCTGAGTAAGGCGGCATTCTTCGTTAAAGGGCAGGCGGTGTTCTCTCGTTTTGTGATCCCTCGCGGCACCTTGAAGCCCCGGGGTCCCCGCCGCGCAGTTCAGAAAACCGCGCCGTCCGTGCCGACGCACTTGCAGGCAACCGCGCGATTTTCTGGCGGAACGGTGGTGCGTCAAATCCCCTAGGGTCCACAAAAGAAGGCTTACTGCAATTGACGTCCGCGTCGATGGCAATGAGTAGGTCTTCTACCGTAACCGCACTTGAGCCACCTTTCGGGGTGGCTCTTGTCGTTGGTGTGGAGTGGCGCTCCAGTTCGGCAAGTGCCTGGTCGAGGGCTTCGTCTTTGTTGAGACCTGCCTCTCGGTTCATCGCCGCGATCGTGGAGCTTGCAAACGTGGCGGCGGCGCGTCAGTGGATTCGAGCCTTTTCTGGACCCTGGCACCGGCCGGGTTCGCTCAAGGGACCACGCTCAGGGGCGCGCCGACGGCGTCGCATGCGTTGACGAGTACAGTTCTTTTCTGCGTCAGCTCTGACGTGTCCCCGAAGTCCGGTTCGGAGCCGGCCGTCGCCAGGTCACCGATTGCAGCACCGAGGTCGGCGGCCGCGGATTTCAGGGTCGCATCGTGATGCATGATCTTAAGGAGGGTGAAGTCCTTGGTGATTGCCTTCACCATGTAACCGAACGACGGCCTATCGAGCGTGCCGTCGTCATACCCGAGCTGGACGGCTTCAAGGATCGTGAGTGCCACGGACACCGAGTGGCACACGCCGACATCAGCATTCTCTGAGGCCGACACGACAGTCGCGGCCGTCGGGCTTGCTGACGGTGGTGCAGCGGGCGCTGCGCATCCCGCGACTGCCAGGAGAATGCCGGCGGATAGGACAATGGGAATCAGAGATCGCACTGAGCTCCTAGTACGTCAGACTTCCGGCGGACCCGACGATCGGATCAGCGTAGCGAACGAACGGTTTTAGTGCCGAGTACTTTCGATTTTCGTAACCCCTTGTGGCGCTGGGAGCCCAGGGGTCCACGCGCACGGGATGCGGCGAACGACAGAGCAGGATTCGAGAAGCGGTGGTGGGGCATCCTGCCTAAATTTGTCTCCGTACAGACAATTTGTCTCAGTACAGACGACAGAGAGGGTGCTCATGGCCACGACGTTCAACAAAGAGGAAAAGGCCGCCATCAAGGCAGCCATCGCTGAGAAGAAGGCCGCGGATGAAGGCGCCGATGCGGCTGCTGCGTGCGACGCCGCGACCGCCGCGCTGACCGGCGTCGACAAGGAGCTCGCCGAGGCGTTCCACGAACTGGTCAGGGCGAACACATCGCTGGCCGCGAAGACCTGGTACGGGATGCCCGCGTATGCAGATGCCGACGGCAAGACGGTTGTCGCGTTCAAGCCGGGTTCAAAGTTCAAGATCCGCTACGCGACCCTCGAGTTCCAGCAGGCTGCGATGTTGGATGACGGCGAACTCTGGCCGGTCGGCTTTGCCCTGACCAAGTTGGATGACGCGGGCAAGAAGCGAATCGCCGCGATACTGAAGGCCGCAGCCGACCGCTGACATCGCCCGGACTGACGCGTCGTGCCGGAAAAAGGCAACCCCTCGCACCCCGGACTCCGTCGCCATAGCCTGAACAGATGATGCAACCGATGACCCGACGCGAGCGAATGCGCCGCTTCAATGAGAAGTTCATCGTCGAAGTACGGGAGATCCCGGCGACGCAACGAACGGCGCTCTACCGGTGGGCGATCGCCCTGATCGCAGTCGGCCTGGCCTGCTTCCTGCTGGTGCTCGTCGACGTCGTGCCCGACCACAATTCCGCCATTGACGCTCCGTTCGAGACCTGGTTGGCGCAGTCCCACTCGCCTACTCTCACGGGGATCATGATCGGCTTGGCCATCGTCTTCGGACCGATCGTGCTACCGATCGTGGTGCTCGTGGTGATAGTCGCCTGGGGCTTCTTCGCGCGCCACCTGTGGCGCCCGCTGCTGCTCGCGGGAGGGATGCTGACCGGGCTCATCATCGTGCAGATCGTCACACGGGTGGTCGGCAGGGAGCGCCCACCGGTCGACCAGATGCTGTTCGGCACCGACACGACTTTCTCGTTCCCTTCGGGGCACGTGCTCGGCGCGGCCGACTTCCTGCTGATCCTTACCTACCTCGTGTTCTCGCGTCGCGGAACACCGAAGACTGCGGCGCTCTGGTACGGGATTGCGGCGATCCTGGTGGTCATCGCCTCGGTGAGTCGCATCTACCTCGGCTACCATTGGCCGACCGACGCGCTGGCGTCGGTCTCGCTGTCGCTGTCGATCCTCGGCACGGTGATCGCGGTGGACACGGTGCGCACCACGAGGGTGCGAACCTAGAGTCGGGCGATCCGCGCCCGCACCAGTGAGTAGACGCCATAGGCGATGAACCCGCAGCCGATTCCGGTTAGTACCAGTTGTCCGAACGGTAGCGAGACGAGCGACCTGAGCGCGCCGTCCAGGCCCGAGGCCTTCGCCGGATCCACGCTGACCGCTGCGATTATCAGCAGCACTCCCACGCTGAACAGGGCGATGCCCTTCGAGACGTAACCCCAGATGCCGAGGGCTACAACCAGGCGCCCTCGTGTGCCGGCGGGAACGTTGATGTCGCGGGTGAAACGCCTGCGCACTCCCTTCACGACGAAGTACACCCCGATACCGAGAACGAGCGCAGCGATCAACAGGAGCAGGAAGACCCCGCCGGGTGTCGCCAGCAGGGTGGCGCTGAGGGACTGCGCATCGCTCTCGCTGCTGGTGGAGCCGCCGCGCGCGAAGGTGAATGCCGTGCCCGCAAGGAAGAGGTAGGCGAGGCCCTTGCCGAACGCGACCAGAAAGTGCGTGACGCGCTTCGTGCGGTCCGCGGGTGGGGTCGCGAACGCGCTGACGATCAGCCACAGCCCGAGGGCGGCGAGGCCAACTGAGACTGTCCAGAGGATGATGCTGCCGCCCGGGTTTGCCGCGATCTGGCCCAGGGCGCCGGACTGGTCCGCCTCACCGCCGCCGCTGGCCGCGACGCCGATCGCGAGCAGCCCGATGATCGCGTGGAGCAAACCGTTGACGGCGAATCCGAGGCGTGCGAGGAATCGCAGAGGTCGCATCCGGCGTGCTTCGCGCGCTGCGTACTCCGCGGCAGATGGGGTCATCTTCGCAGCTAAGTCGCTCTTCTCTGCCAAAGTCAAGGGCCTCCGTTAGCGGTGCACTCCGGCCTATGCTCGGCCCATGTCGCCTGCCCAAACCCACTCGAAAAGCGTCGGCTCTGCGCGCAATGCGGCAGCCGAGGCGATCGTCGCCATCGTCTACAACCCGATCAAAGTGGATGCCGCCGAGCTCAAGCGCGCGATCAAGGCCGACCACGGCGCGGCCGGCTGGACCCCGCTGTGGCTCGAGACCACCGAGGACGACCCGGGCGGCGGACAGGCGACCGAGGCGCTCGAGGCCGGCGCCAGCCTGGTCATCGTCGCGGGAGGAGACGGCACCGTTCGCTCCGTTGCCGAAGTGCTGGCCGGTACCGATGTGGCGCTCGGCCTGCTGCCCTCCGGCACCGGAAACCTGCTCGCGCGCAACCTGAAACTCACGCTCGACGACCTGCCGCTGTCGATCAGCACGGCCTTCAGTGGCGTTGACCGGGCGATCGATACCGCATCCATCGATATCGCGCGCGCCGACGGGAGCACCGAGACCCACACCTTCCTCGTGATGGCTGGCGTCGGCCTCGACGCGAAGATCATGAGCAACACCGACCCAGAGCTGAAGAAGAAGGTGGGCTGGTTGGCGTACGCGCGCGCGCTCGGAAAGGTGCTCAGGGAGAAGGATGCCCTGCGCATCCAGTACCGGTCCGATCGGCCCCGGAGTAGTTCGGCACGAGCCCAGTCGGTGATCGTCGGCAACTGCGGTTCATTGCCCGCCAACATCCTGCTGCTTCCGGAGGCGGTCGTCGACGACGGCCTGCTCGACATTGTGGTTCTCAAGCCGGAGTCATTCGGCGGCTGGCTGCAGGTTGTCTTCAAGGTCTTCTGGGAGAACGGCATCGTGCGGAGAACCCCACTCGGCCGCACGATGGACGGCGTCGATGTGAACGCGGTCGACCTCGCACAACTGGCCGAGTTCGAGGTGCGGCTGAGCCGCGGCGATGAGGTCCAGCTCGATGGTGACCCGTTCGGCACGGCCGTCGGGTTCACGACCACGGTTCAACCCGGCGCGCTCCGATTGAAGGTGCCCGCCGATGACTAAGGCGAAGACGGGCAAACGTATCCCCAAAGCGCCGTATGAGAAGGACCTCGAGAAGCTGCAGGTCGAGCTTGTCAACATGCAGCGCTGGGTCACCGAAACGGGTGCCCGGGTGCTCGTGATCTTCGAGGGACGGGATGCCGCGGGTAAGGGCGGCGCGATCAAGCGCGTCATGGAGTACCTCAATCCGCGCTCCGCCCGCGTGGTAGCGCTGCCGCAGCCCAGCGAACGGGAACGCGGCCAGTGGTACTACCAGCGCTACATCGAGCGACTCCCCACGAAGGGCGAGATCGTGCTCATGGACCGCTCGTGGTACAACCGCGCGGGAGTCGAACGAGTCATGGGCTACTGCACGCCGGAGGAGTACGAGCGCTTCCTGGTGCAGACCCCGATTCTCGAGCGGATGCTCGTGGACGACGGCATCATCCTGATCAAGTACTGGTTCTCGGTGTCAGACACGGAACAGGGGAAGCGGTTCCGGTCGCGCCAGAAGGATCCGATGCGGCGATGGAAGTTGTCTGAGACCGACGTGCTGTCGATCAGCAAATGGGAGGACTACTCCCGCGCCAAGGATGCGATGTTCGAGCGCACCGACATCACCGAGGCCCCATGGTGGACCATCGAGAGCGACGACAAGCGGGCAGCCCGACTCAACACCATCAGCCACCTGCTGTCGATGATCCCGTACAAGCGACTGAACCCGAAGAAGGTTGCGATCCCCGATCGGCCGAAGGCGGACGACTACGAGAGACCCCCGAAGGAGCTCTACCGCTACGTGCCCGATCACGCTGAGACCCTGCGGTAGCCACCGCCTTCGCCAGGGCGCTCGCCTGGCGCCGAGTGCAACTCGACTGCTAGCCGCACTCGGTCAACCGGCTCAGGCGAAGTATCGCAGCCACAGGTACGGCACGCAGAGCGCAATGGTGACCGCCGTCACGATCAGCCCGTACTTGGTGAACTCCCAGAACGAGATCGGATGCCCGTTGCGCTTGGCGATGCCCAGCACGACCACGTTGGCGCTCGCTCCGATCGCCGTGGCGTTGCCGCCGAGGTCCGCTCCGAGCGCCAGTGCCCACCACAGCGGCTGCGCGTGCGCTCCGCCAGCCTGTACGAGGTCGTTAGTCAACGGAGCGAGTGTCGCCACGTAGGGGATGTTGTCCACTATCCCCGAGAACACCGCTGACCCCACGAGCAGCCCGGTGGCAGCGCCGAAGTAGTTGTCACCCACCGCTTCGACGGCAGCCTTGCCCACCATCTCGATGATTCCGAGGTTGACGAGTGAACCGACCATGATGAACAGGCCGGCGAAGAAGACCAGCGTCTCCCATTCGACGTCTGCGAAGACCTTCCGATTCTCGAGTCGCGTCAGCAGTATGAGGAGGCCCGCCCCGAGCAGTGCGACGATCGCGGGCTCGAGATGGATCACCGAGTGCAGCACGAAGCCGGCGAGCACGAGCGCGAGCACGGCCAGGGACTTGACCAGCAGGGGCACGTCGCGGATCGCCTCGCGTTCGTTCAGGGCCATGATTCGTGCGGCCCGGGTGGCGTCGTAGCGGAGTTGCTTGCGGAACAGCAGCCAGCACAGTCCGACGAATACCACGAGCAGGATCGCGACAATCGGGGCCAGGTTGACGACGAAGTCGTTGAACGTCAGCCCGCCGCGGCTCGCAATGATGATATTCGGCGGGTCGCCGATCAGCGTCGACGTGCCACCGATGTTGCTCGCCATCACCTCCGCGATAAGGAACGGAACCGGTGGCGTGCCGAGCCGGTCGCAGATGAGCAGGGTCACCGGTGCGATGAGCAGAACCGTGGTCACGTTGTCCAGGAACGCCGAGAGCACGGCCGTGATCACGACGAGCATGACCATGATCACGAACGGCCGCCCCTTGGCGCGTTTGGCCGCCCAGATCGCCAGGAATTCGAACACTCCGCTCTGCTGGAGGATGCCGACGATGATCATCATCCCGAGCAACAGGAAAATGACGTTCCAGTCGATTCCGCTGTCTTCGGAGAAAAAGATCCCGTGATCATCCGTCGCACCGATGATCACCATCAGCGCTGCGCCGACCAGAGCGACGGCGATCCTGGACACTTTCTCGGTGGCGATCAGGATGTACGCCCCGACGAAAACTGCGAGGGCCAGGACGATCTGGATCGTCACGCGCTCGCCTTGCCGTCGCCGCACGCGAGCAGGATCGCATCCATCACCGCAGGGAGCGTGACAAACTTCGGCATCGCATTGGTTCCGTTGACAACGGCAATCTGCGCGTGGGCATCCACCATGAGCGCTGCCACTTCGACCAGCGTGGCGTCTGCGTCGATCCGAAGAATCTCACGAACGTTGACCCCGTCATCGTCCAGCAACTCGCCAATCGTGTGCTCGGCGGCCTGCGCCCACACCTCCTCCGCGCCGGCCTCGTCGAGCACACCGGCTAGCGACATGTCATCGAGCACATAGCTCGGCACCAGCAGGCCAAGCACGTCAGCGGATGAGACCACCGCCTTCGGCGCACCCGACGCGTCGGCGACGACCAAAGCCGCGAGTCGGTCGCGGGCGATCAGCCGAGCCCCTTCGACCGCATTGGTGGTGCGATCCACAAGAGGAAGTGAAACCTGAAGGTCGGATGCATGCATGGGAAAGCCTTTCGTCGCAGCACAGAAACTGTGCCGACCAGACTTCCCGGCTCACCACTGCCGAGGGTAGCAGGCGGTTCACTCCGGGTCGCCTGTCGGTGCGGGCACGCGTGTTGACACAATGGACAGATGCGCGCCGTCGATGCCCTTGGGGAGATCGCCTTCTGGCTGGAGCGCGACCTGGCCAGCCCGTTCAAGACGAAGGCGTTCCGCACGGCCGCCGAGGTCATCCGCCCGTGGTCCGAAGACGAGCTCGCGGCCCGCCTTGCCGACGGCAGGCTCAAGGACACCAAGGGAATCGGCGGCACGACCTTCGAGGTGATCTCGGAGGCGGTGACCGGCGGCATCCCGGCGTACTTGATCGACGTGCGCGCGCGACTGGATGTTCCGCTCACGACCGAGGGCAAGGCACTCCGATCACTTCTCAAGGGCGACCTGCACAGCCATAGCGAGTGGTCGGACGGCACGACCACGATCGCGGCGATGGCCGAGACCGCCCGCTGGCTGGGGCTCGAGTACCTTGTGCTGTCGTAGAGACAGAGTTCTCGGTTCCTATCAGCGATTCGAACCCCGGCGCCCACAATCCGAAAAACGGTGCAGTCGCCCACGGGCTACCGCGCAATCGCACGGAGGCTCGGTGGGGCGGCAATCCTCCAATGCCCTAGGACCGGGCGCACTTCACAAGTGACGAGTCGTCAACAAGTCGTCACTCTAGAAGACTCCTGCCCAAAAGACCAGTCGGCCCTTTAGCTGACTTGTGCTCATGATGTGCTCGGGGGAGGGTGGAATGACTTACCCAACGAAAGGAAACTCATGAAAGCAATATCATTCGTTTCGATTGGCGCACTAGGTTCGCTCGCGCTCCTAATTGGAGCTCAGCCGGCGTTCGCCGATGACGGTGCGACAAATGGATGGACAGAAGAAGAGACTGTTGCAGCCGCTGTGAAGATGGGACTCGACGAGGACTGGGTGCGGCAGGCTTGGGAAGACGGGCTCTATGAATCCATCCCGGTGTCGGTCGGCTTCGACTCTCAGGAAGAGAGCCGACCTCTTACGGCCGAGGAGACTGCAACCTTTGAATCCCGCGGTGATGTGGTGCCATTGGCAGTAGTGTCTACTTCCCATGACCAGATTTGGTATAACTCGTTCGGCGGAGCGCTCACTCGCATCACCATGAACAAATCCTTCAACGCCAATGGTGTCTCCGTCTCCGCTATCAGCGACAACATCACCACGGGGTCAGGATTCGACTGGTACTTCAACGGCATCGTGAACGACTGGGATGCTTACTCGACGGAGGGCGGACGCGCGAACGGTGGCCACACGTCGTACACGATGGGTCTCTTCTGCAACGACGTTCCGGCACCGACGTGCGTCAACCAATGGGTGCAAATCAAGGGACTCTGGAACGGGTCTGCTGTCAAGTCAGGTGGGTAGAGACTCGTCTCACTCCAGCGGGCTCAGACTAAAGGAGAAAACACATGGCTGTAAATGAAGGCCAAACTATTCGGCGCAGAACATGGATTGTCGGCCTGGTCGCGGCGGCGGTGCTCCTGCTGGGAGGGGTAATCACCTACCTCGTCGTGATGAACCCGGGCGTACTCGTCATCGCGGTGGCGTTGGCCGCAGCTTCAGTTCTTGTAGCTGCGCTTGCTGTCCGTCGGGCCAGCTGACGGCTCTACAGTGCGAGAGGAGACTAAGCCCATCCGGCGAGATGTTGCGGCGGCAAAAGCGTGCTCGTGGCGGGAGCCCTGACTCCCGCCACGAGCACGCTTATCCCGCCCCGAAGGAGCCCAAGTGGCCCGCGGCTGTGCCGGGACGACACAGTCGGCGCACAATGGACCCATGCGCGCCGTCGATGCTCTGGGGGAGATCGCCTTCTGGCTTGAGCGCGACTTGGCCAGCCCGTTCAAGACGAAGGCCTTCCGCGCGGCGGCCGAGGTCATCCGCCCGTGGTCCGAAGACGAGCTCGCGGCCCGCCTTGCCGACGGCAGGCTCAAGGACACCAAGGGAATCGGCGGCACGACCTTCGAGGTGATCTCGGAGGCGGTGACCGGCGGCATCCCGGCGTACTTGATCGACGTGCGCGCGCGACTGGATGTTCCGCTCACGACCGAGGGCAAGGCACTCCGATCACTTCTCAAGGGCGACCTGCACAGCCATAGCGAGTGGTCGGACGGCACGACCACGATCGCGGCGATGGCCGAGACCGCCCGCTGGCTGGGGCTCGAGTACCTCGTGCTGTCGGACCATTCTCCGCATCTTCGGGTCGCCAACGGTCTCACGGCCGAGCGACTCCGCGACCAGCTGAAGGTGATCGACGGGCTCAACGACGCGGCGACCGACGACTTTCGCATCCTCACCGGAATCGAGGTCGACATCCTCGACGACGGCGCTCTCGACCAGGTGCCGGAGTTGCTCGACCGGCTCGACATTGTCGTGGCGAGCGTGCATTCCAAGCTCAAGATGGATCGCACCGAGATGACCGCACGCATGGTCGCCGCGGTCTCCAACCCACACACGAACGTGCTCGGCCACATCACCGGGCAGCTCGTGGAGGGTTCCCGCGGCACGCGCCCCGGCTCCTCGTTCGAGGCTGAGGCCGTGTTCGCAGCGTGTGCGGCGCACGACGTCGCCGTTGAGATCAACTCCCGCCCCGAGCGACGCGATCCGCCGGATGACCTCATCGCGATGGCACTCGACGCCGGATGCCTCTTCAGCATCGACAGCGACGCGCACGCCCCGGGCCAGCTTGCTTTCATCGACTACGGCGCTGCGCGTGCGGAGGCGCTCGGTGTGCCGGCCGATCGCATCGTGACCACCTGGAGTAGGAACAAGCTGCTCGACTGGGCCGGCTGAGGATCACGGCGGCCTACGCTGGCTTCAACGAAAGGAACCACCATGGCGGACTACGAATTCGGCGGCGCGGCAGACATCGACCGAGCGATTGGATTTCTCGTGAAGCTCGACAACGAGCAGCGCAACGCGCTTGCCGTGCTCGAGATCGACGACGCACTCAGCGAACTGCAGCAAGAATTCGAGAAGTCGTCGGCGAACGCGTCCTACGTGCCGAGCGCCGACTTCGTCGCTCGCCTCAGCGGCTACCTCGCCCTGGCCGAGGATAGCGAGGTCGAGTAGCGCCGACCCGAGATTGCCGTGGTGCGCGCGCGCCGCATCCCCTAATCTCCACGTAAGGAATGCGAGAGGGGGATGAACCCATCGTGGACACCACGCACCCGTACGCCCCGAGCTGGCTCGACCGCATCACCGATGGCGTGCGCCACCTGCCCATTCCGTTCGCGCTGGTCTACCTCGTGGTTGGTCTCATCCTCAGCCTCGGTCGCAGTGCCGTTGGCTGGGCGGACGGGGCGTACCCGGTCGGCACATTCCTGCCGGTGCATGTTCTTGACGGGCTGATGCCGCTGTACTTCCTGTTCGTCATTCACTTTCTCGACGACATGGCGCGGCGAGCACTCGCCGACTACCGCGCGAAGCTCACGGGGGAGGCCAGCTACGACGAGCTGGTCTACCGCCTCACCACCATGCCGGCCGTGACCACACTCATCCTGGGCGTTCTCGGTTTCGCCTTCGGGGCGATCTACATCCACCTCTTCCTCTCACCGGTGGATGTCGCGGACTCCCGGTACTTCACGTCGCCCACGGCGGTGGTGGTCGACACGGTGCTGTCCGGCCTCTCCGGGCTGATGATGGTGATGTTCGCCTTCCACACCATCCGACAGTTGCGCATGATCTCGCGCATCTACACACGGCACACGAGCGTCAGCATCTTCGCGGTCGGCCCGCTCTACGCGCTTTCGCGGATCACGGCGCTGACCAGCGTGTCGCTGCTCCTGTTCAGCTACGTTTACCTCGCCGTGTATACGGACTGGAGCATCAACTCGATCAGCAACGGCGTCATCCTCGCGGCGATCCTGGTGGTCTCGTTGCTCGCCTTCATCGTGCCGCTGTGGGGAGCGCACCGCCTGCTGCAGCGGGAGAAGAACCACCGCCAGGGCGAGGTGGGTCGGCGCATCGAGGCGACAGCGGATGCCCTGCACGCCAAGTCAGACGCGGGCGAATACACGGCCGACATGGATCACCTCAACACCGCATTGGATGGCCTGCTCAAGGAGCGCGGCGTGGTTGCGAAGGCGTCCACCTGGCCCTGGGAACCGGATGCGGTGCGAGCCGTCATCACGGCCGTGCTGCTCCCGGTCTTCATCTGGCTGGTCACCCGCATCCTGGAGCGCGTCGGGATCTGAAGCGTGCGCGATGTCGAAATCCGCCACACGAGTTCGTCGTACCCACGAACGCCTCAACCGCGAGGTACTGAAGGGACGCCGCTCATGTCGTTCGACGCGCTACCCCTGGCAGCCGGAACCGCCTCCACGGTGGTCTTCGTGGCGAGCTACCTGCCGATGCTGCGCAAAGCCCTTGTCACGAAAGACCTGGCGTCGTACAGCGTGACCAGCCTGCTGCTCACCAATGTCGGCAATGCCGTGTACTCCTTGTATGTGTTCAGTCTTCCGGTCGGCCCGATCTGGGCTCTGCACTCCTTCTACCTGGTCACCAGCGCCCTGATGATCGTTTGGTACCTACGGTTCACCCGGAGGGCCCGTCGGGCCGAAACCCTCGCGCGCGGCTCCCTTTCGGTCCGATAATCAAGACACCGATTCGAAGGAGCAGATCATGGCCATTCTCAATCCGTACCTGGGGTTCAAGGACAACGCGAGGGACGCGATGGAGTTCTACCAGTCGGTCTTCGGGGGCGACCTGACGCTGAGCACCTTCGCCGAGCTGCACGCAGACGTGCAGCCGGGCGAGGAGAACCTCATCATGCACTCGCAACTCACCACCCCGAGCGGGTTCACCCTGATGGGCTCAGACACCCCGAGTCACATGGACTACAAGCCGGGCACCAACCACTCGATCTCACTGAGCGGTGACAGCGGCGACGACACAGAACTGCGCGGCTACTTCGACGCACTCGCGGTCGGCGGCACGATCACCCAGCCCCTGGTGGTCGCACCATGGGGCGATGCCTTCGGCATGGTGATCGACAAGTTCGGGGAGACCTGGCTGGTCAACATCGCGGGGGCGCCGTCGTAGCGGTGCTCGCCGACGACGATTCCGTCGAGCGCCGTAAGCGCTACCTGAGTTGAGGGCCGCGCGCGGCTGATTGGGGAATTCACCGCGGCATGCCACGGTTGTGCAACACGATGCGTTTGCATTGACATGAGGAGAGCACACATGGCACAGCACCTCGAGCTCGGGCTCGATACTTTCGGCGACGTCACGGTCGATTCCACCGGTGAGCGGATTCCCCAGCCCCAGGTGATCCGCAACGTGATCGCCGAGGCGGTGCTGGCCGATCAGGTCGGTGTGGACTTCATCGGCCTGGGTGAGCACCACCGTGATGACTTCGCGATCACCGCCCCCGAGGTGGCGCTCGCCGCGATCGCCGGCCAGACCGAGCGCATCCACCTGGGCTCAGCGGTCACCGTGTTGAGCTCGGACGACCCGATCCGCGTCTTCCAGCGCTTCGCGACACTGGATGCCGCATCCGGCGGACGCGCGGAGGTCATCCTCGGTCGCGGCTCGTTCACCGAATCCTTCCCGCTGTTCGGCTATGACCTCACCCAGTACGAGGAGTTGTTCGAGCAGAAGCTCGATCTGTTCACGGAACTCTTGAAGGAGCAGCCGGTCACCTGGTCGGGCTCGACGCGTGCGCCGCTCACGAACCAGCGGGTCTACCCGACCACCGACTCCGGTTCCCTCAAGACCTGGATCGGCGTGGGCGGGAGCCCCGAATCCGTGGTGCGAGCGGCCCGCCACGGCCTGCCGCTGATGCTCGCGATCATCGGGGGCGACCCCACTCGCTTCGCGCCCTACGTCGACCTCTACCACCGCGCGCTCGCCCAGATGGAGATGCCTGACCTGCCGATCGGCGTGCACTCGCCCGGCCACATCTCGGAGACCGATGAGCAAGCCGCCGAGGAACTGTGGCCGCACTATCGCGTCATGCGCGACCGCATCGGCGCCGAGCGCGGCTGGGGCCCGACGAGTGAGGCGGAGTTTCGCAACGAGATCGAACACGGCTCGCTCTACGTTGGCGCCCCGGAGACGGTGGCGCGCAAGATCGCGAGCACGGCGTCGGCCCTGGGCATCGCTCGATTCGACATGAAGTACAGCGCCGGGCCGCTGCCGCACGAGACGCTGATGCGCAGCATCGAGCTCTACGGCACGAAGGTCATCCCGATGGTGCGGGAGTTGCTGGCGTAGCTACGCCTGCACGGCACGCGCAATCCGGGCCACTACGGTCAATCGGGGCTGGCGTGCCGGCCCCGACTATCCCGCGATGGCCCGGAACGGTGAATCGGGCGGGCGGGCTACTTCTTGGCGGCCGGCGCCTTTCTGGCCGGCTTGGCTGGAGCGGTCGGGGCCTCGGTGGGCGCCGCGAACTCCTCCGCGACGACGGGGTGCTGCTGCGCATCCCATGCGGCCTGCTTGCGGCGGTTCGACCGGCGCACCAGCGCCACGATCAGCACGGTGATGATCGCCGCGAGCACCAGCCACGGCAGCAGCACGCCGAGCACGACGAGCAGTCCCGAGAAGAAGGCGACGAACGCCAGCCAGCCGGCCTGCAATCCGCTCCAGAAGGTGTCAGGTGTCTCGACGGGAGCGCTGGCAACCGACTGCAGGTTGAGCGTGATCGTGGAGAGTGCGACCTGGTCGGAGAGGTAGCGCTTCTGCGAGATCAGGCTGTCGAGCTGGCCCTGGCGGTCGGAGATCGCCGACTCGAGGGTGATGAGAGTGTCGGTGTCCGTCGCCGTGGACAGCAGGGCGACCAGGCGATCGACGGATGCGCTGAGCGCCTTGATCTGGGCATCCAGATCCTGGGTCTGCATCGTCACATCGTTCGCCGACGTGGAGATCTCGACGACGTCGCCGAGGGCCTTGAGTTTCTCGAGCGTCGCCGTCAGGGAACTCGCTGGCAGGCGCAGGGTGAGCGTCGCGCTGCCGTTGTCGCCGTTGGCCGGCGCGTACTCGTTGCGAGCATCGACGCGCCCGCCGACTCCCTCGACGATCTTCGTCGCCTCCGTGGCGGACTTCAGCGGGTCCTTCGCCGTGATGGTCATGTAGCCGGTGGTCACGACCTGGCGGTCGACCGCGCTCGATCCATCGGCCGCAACGGTGCCGTCGGTCAGGGTCTTGTCGCCGTCGGTCGAGGAGAACTCCTGGCCCTGAGCAACGTTGGGGGCTGACTCGGGCGCTGAACCACCCGACGTGTAGCTGTCTGACGCACCGGCAGAACACCCGGCCAGTGCAATGGTGGCGGCCACCAGGAGCGCCGCGGGAAGAATGATTCGCCTCATGGCATCACAGTAGGGAGCGGTTGCACGCGACCGCTACCCAACGTTTCTCACAATTCGACCGTCACTCATGAACATGCGCTGTGAGCAATCTGGGAGCTTTGTCAACCCTTGGTAACGGTGATACCCCCCGTAATAGGGTCAAAGAAACGGGCCGGTAACTGCCGGCCCGTGAACACCGAGTGAGAACCAACCAACAGGAGGAATCATGGGTGTCATGGATGACGCGAAGGATGCAGCCGAGGCCACCGGCAAGAAGGTCGGTGAGTGGGTCGACGACACCAAGGAGCGCCTGAGCGACAAGGTGGACGAGGTGAAGGCCGACGCCAACGTGAACCGTGCAGAGGCCGACGTGAAGAAGGCCCAAGCCGAGCGCGACGCCACCGAGGCGAAGAACGACTACAAGGAGAACCTGCGCGACTAGAGCGCTATTCTCGGATCGGCGGCACTTGCCGTGGAAACGCGAAGGGGTAAAGCAATGGGTTTCATTGAAGACGCCAAAGACAAGGCGGAGGACGCCGCGGAGTTCGTGAAGGACAAGGCCGGCGACGCTGCCGACTTCGCGAAGGACAAGGCTGAGGACGTCAGCGAGTTCGCCAAAGATAAGGCGGGCGACGTGAAGGAGTTCGTTGCAGACACCGTCGACCACGTCAAGGACGACGTCGCCAAGGGCGGCCACTCCCACGGCGACCACGACGCGGCCCCCAAGCCGACCGCACCGCCGGCCTGATCCAGCTACGAAGCGGGAGTTCCTGAGGGGGCTCCCGCTTCGCTGTGTCCGGCGTGGCCCATACTGGCCCCATGGATCCGTTCGGCTGGCTGCGAGACCGGATCGGGCGACGGCAGGTTCTGAACATCGCCGGCGATGTTGGCGACGGGCCGGTCATCATCCTGCTGCACGGCATAGCCTCGTCGGGCGCGACCTTCAAGAACCTCGTGCCCCTGCTCAGCAACCGCTACCGTTGCATCTCGATCGACCTGCTCGGCTTCGGTGAGTCACCGGCGCCAGCGGATGCCCAGTTCACGGTCGAGGAGCATGTGGCGGCGATCGACGCCACGATCCGCTCACTGCGGCTGCGGGCGCCCTTCATTCTCGTGGGCCACTCCCTCGGGGCTCTCCTGGCGAGCAGGTATGCGGCGCGGCATCCTGCGCAGGTCAGCCGACTGGTGCTGGTGAGCCCACCGGTCTACCTGGCGCCGAGCGAGCTCAGCAGTCCACGCCTGCGCGCGCAGGTCGGTGCGTACCTCAAGGCCTACGAGTTTCTGCGGGAGAACAAGGACTTCACGATCACCAACGCCGCCCGAATCGGCCGGCTGCTGCAGATCTCCGCGGTCTTCGAGATCACCGAGCGCAATTGGAACGCGTTCATCCTCTCGCTCAAGAACTGCATCGAGTCGCAGACCACCGTGAGCGACATCGCCGACGTGCGGGTTCCGATCGACGTCGTATACGGCTCGCTCGACCAGTTCATCGCGCCAGGTACCATTCGCATCATCGAGCAACTGCGGCACGTGACGATGCATCGTGTCGAGGTGAACGACCACCTCGTGCGCCCGCGCCTGGCCAAGGCTGTAGCGGAGGCGATTGGGTGACCAGCACCCTCGCTAGTCTGGACGGATGCGAAGCAGCACCCTGACCAGAATCGGCCGCGACGTCTCGGTGATCGGGCTCGGCACCTGGCAACTGGGCGCCGACTGGGGCGATGTCAGCGAGGCCGACGCCCACGCCATCCTCGACGCATCCGTCGACGCTGGCGTGACCATCTTCGACACGGCGGATGTCTACGGCGACGGCCGCAGCGAGAAACTCATCGGCAGCTACCTCCGTGACAACCCCGGCCACGACATCTTCGTGGCGACGAAGATGGGCCGCCGGGAAGCCCTCGACCCCGCGAACTTCACGTTCGCCCGGTTCCAGGAGTGGACGGATCGCTCCCGCACGAACCTGGGCACCGATCGTCTGGACCTGATGCAGTTGCACTGCCCGCCCACTGCCGTCTACTCCATGGACCGGGTCTACGACGACCTGGACGCCCTCGTCACCGATGGCGCAATCGCCAACTACGGCGTGAGTGTGGAGACGGTCGATGAGGCCCTCACCGCAATCGCGCGACCGAACGTGGCAACGGTACAGATCGTCCTGAACGCGTTCCGGTTGAAGCCGCTCGAGCGGGTGCTGCCAGAGGCGCTCGGTGCCGGGGTCGGCGTGATCGCACGGGTTCCGCTCGCCTCTGGACTGCTCAGCGGCAAGTACACGAAAGACACCACCTTCGCGGCCGACGACCATCGCACGTACAACCGGCACGGCGAGGCATTCGACGCGGGGGAGACCTTCTCGGGCGTCGACTTCGGGCAGGGGGTCGCGGCCGCGCAGGAGTTCGCCGAGTTCGCGGACTCCCAGGGCCTCACCGCCCCGATGGCAGCGCTCGCCTGGGTGTCCCAGTTGCCGGGGGTGAGCACGGTGATCCCCGGCGCTCGCACCGTGGCGCAGGCCCGCTCGAACGCCTCCGCCGGATCGGTGCCGCAGCTCACGCCCGAGTTCACGACGCAGGTGACTGACCTCTACGACCGCTACTTCCGCGCGGCGGTGCACGACCGGTGGTGAAGCAGAGGGAGGGCGGACTCGGCCCGGCCTTCGCCAACATCTTCACGGCGAACCTCGCCTCCAGCCTGGGCGATGGGATCGCGCGCACCGCGTTCCCGCTGCTCGCGGCCCGTATCACCCACGATCCGCTGCTCATCTCGGGGATCGCGGCCCTCGCGCTGCTGCCCTGGTTGTTCTTCGCGATTCCGGCCGGCATCCTGATCGACCGGATCGATCGCCGAAAGGCCCTCGCGCTCGCGCAGGCCGTGCGCACCATCCTCGGCGTGCTGCTGTTCGTGCTCGTGCTCACCAACTCGCTCACGATCTGGTGGATCTACATCGTCGTCTTCGTCTACGGTGCGTTCGAGACGGTGTACGACGGCGCGATCCGCGCGGTGGTGCCGAGCATCGTGGATAAGGCGAACCTACCCCGCGGAAACTCGCGCATCGAGGGTGGCGAGCTCGTGGTGCAGAACTTTGTGGCGGGCCCCGTCACCTCCTTCCTGTTCGGGGTCTCCGTGCTCATCCCGCTTGGCGTGAACGGGCTGGTCTTCGCGTTCGCCGGGGCGCTCGCGCTGCTGCTGCCGAGGGTGGCATCCGGCAAGCAGTTCACCGAGAAAGCGGATGGCGAACCGCACGTCGCCTGGTATCGCCAGTTCGTCGACGGCTTCCGCTTCATCATGGCGAATCGGATGTTGCGCACGCTCTGGTTCTTCAGCACCTTCGGCGGCATCATGAGCTCCGCCGCCACCGCCAGCTTCGTGCTGTTCATCCTCGATGACCTGCACGTGCCGGAGCCGCTGTTCGGGGTGTTCCTGGTGACCGGCGCCGTTGGCGGCATCATCGGCGCGGTGCTCGCCAACCGGCTCAAGAAGCTCTGGGGTGCCGGCTTGTCGATGGCCGTGATGAACCTCGTGGCGTCGCTGGCCTTCGTCTTCATCGGGTTGGTGCCCGTGCTCTGGGCCGGTGCACTCGGCTTCGCACTCACGTCGCTCTCGATCACTGTCTGGAACATCCTGGTTATGTCCCTGCGCCAGAGCGTGATCCCCGGCCGCCTGCTCGGGCGGGTGCACGGCACCTGGCGCACCCTGCTCTGGGGGTCGATGCCGCTGGGCTCTCTCCTCGGCG
This sequence comes from Rhodoglobus sp., assembly GCA_040002655.1. GTDB lineage: Bacteria > Actinomycetota > Actinomycetes > Actinomycetales > Microbacteriaceae > Rhodoglobus. The sequence continues at coordinate 18,351 of JBDUEC010000014.1, forward strand.
GGTTGCTCGGACGAGTCAACCTCGAACTGCCCTTCATCATCGGCGGTGGGCTCGAGGCGCTGGCGTGCCTCGTGTTCTTCCGCTTCCTTATGAGACTTCCGAACCCCGAGGATATCGACAATGGTGACGAGGTGGCAGAGGCGGGTCCGACCGACCCGCTGGTGGTTGACTAACGCGACAGTCGGACTAGCGCGTTAAGGAACGCCGAGACGCTGGTTAGGTACGCGGCACCGTCGAAGTCCGGCTGCTGCTCGCGCTGGTGGGCCACTTCACGAACACGGGAGCCCGCATCCGCTGCGGCGATCGACGAAGCGACAGCCTGAGAGTTTGCGGTGGGGTGCGCGATCGGCAGCCCCATCGGGAATGCTTTCAGCTCCATACGGTTGTATGGAACGTGACCAGACTGATGATTATTGTGGGCAGCGTTCGACCGGGCCGAGTGGGCCTCCCCGTGGCCGAGTGGGTGCGGGCCGAGGCCGAGAAGCACGGCGGGTTCGACATCGACTTCGCCGACCTGGCCGAGATCAACCTGCCCTTCATGGACGAGCCGAACCACCCGATGCTGCGGCAGTACACCAAGCCGCACACCTTCGCGTGGAGCGAGCGAGTGGATGCCGCCGACGCCTTCGTGTTCGTGACGCCCGAGTACAACCACAGCTTCTCGCCCGCGCTCAAGAATGCCTTCGACTATCTCAACCAGGAGTGGTGGCGCAAGGGAGTCGGTTTCGTCAGCTACGGCGGCGTCTCCGCTGGAACCCGTGGCGTCGTCGCCTTCGAGCCGACCTTCACGACCCTCGGTCTCGTGAAGACCGGGGCGAACGTCGAGATCCCGTTCGTGAAGGCGATGGTGGCCGATGGCGTGTTCACGCCAACCGAGAAGGAGACCGCCATCCTGCAGAAGATGCTGGGTGAGCTGGACACGCTGACCACGGCCCTGGCCCCGCTGCGCTCCTAAGAGGGCTGCTTCTGGATCGGCTCGGTATCGGGCAGCGGGCTAGCATCCCGTCCGCGCAGGTCAGGGTGTGCCCGGCGGAACAGCACCGGCACCAGGAAGCCCACCAGGGCGAACGCCGTGGCCGCCCAGAATCCGCCGCCGGCGCCGTCCGCGTCAATCAGGAAGCCGGCGATTGCCGACCCCGCCGCGGCCCCGATGAGCTGGCCGGTGCCGACCCAGCCGTAGGCCTCTGCGGTGTCGCTGAACTTCACACTGGATGACACGATCGCGAACATCACGGCCAGTGCGGGCGCGATGCACAGGCCGGCTATCACCAGGGCGCCGCTCAGCGACCAGAAGTCCCACGCGAAGATCGCGAGCGCCGATCCGACCAGCACTACGATCATGCGGCGAGCGAGCGCCCAGGGGCCAACCGGCAAGTGGCCCAAGGTGAGGCCGCCGGCGAGTGAGGCCACCGCCCAGATCGCGAGCACGACGCCGGCCTGCGAATTGCCCTTGCCGAAGGTGGCCACGACCCCGGCCTCGGTAGCGGCGCAGGCGCCGACCAGCAGGAACCCGACCACCGTCGCGAGCAGCACGGGCGGCTTGGTGAGTACTTTGCCGAGGGCTCGCTTGCTGCGCGGGATGCGCACCCGACCGACCTCGGGCAGCAGCAGGAACCACGCGCCGCCAGCCAGCAGGAAGAACACCGACAGCAGGATGCCCGCCACGGTCGACACCTGCGTCGCGACGAACGTCACCACTACCGGCCCCGCGATCCAGATGATCTCCTGGGCAGACGCGTCGAGCGAGAACAGCGGAGTCAACTGGCGGGAGTTGACCATCTTGGGGTAGATGGTGCGAACGGCGGGCTGCACCGGCGGATAGCTGAGCCCGGCAATGAGTCCGGCCAGCATGTACCCCCAGAGGGGAAGCGGCGAGAGCGCGATGGTGGTCACGGCGACCGCGCAGACGGATGTCGTGAGCGCGAGCACAGGACGCATGCCCCAGCGCCCCATCCAGCGGCTGGTCAGCGGGCCGGAGACCGCCTGGCCGACACTGGTCGTGGCGAGCACGAGCCCCGCGGCACCGTACGAGCCGTAGATGTGCTGCATGTGCAGGAGAAAGCCGAGTGAGAGCATCCCGCCGGGGAACCGCGCGGTCAGTTGCGCGGCGATGATTCGCGCGACTCCCGGGGTTCTCAACAGGCTGATGTAGCTATTCACAAGATCACCAGCTTAGCCGGGGAAAAGCCCGGGATTCCGGGGTCGGCGGTGCCCGCTAGCCTGTGGAAAAGTCCGCCAACTTATGCACAGCTGTGGATGACACGCCCACTACATCTAGGGTTACCTCGCTGTCGTTGGCCCGATATATAGTGGTGAGACCGCCAGGCCGGGGGATACGGTTCCAGGGCTCTACGGGGCAAATTTCGGGGATGTACGGCGCGTTCCAGCGGGGCGCGAGGTGAGTTCGAGAGGACTCAGAAGGAGTGGATTCGTGGCAATCACGGTAGTAAAGCGCAGCGGCGAGCGGGAGCCCTATGACGCGAACAAGATCAACCTCGCGATCGAGCACGCGAGCGTCGGGCTCGACGAGAACATCACCTGGGTCACGCAGATCGCGAGCGAGCTCGAACTGACCCTGTTCGACGGGATCACCACCCAGCAGCTCGATGAGGCTGTCATCCAGGTGGCACTGCAGAACGTCAAAGATGACCCTGCATTCGACACCGTGGCCGCCCGTCTGCTGCTCAAGACCATCTACAAGCGCGTGCTTGGCGATTACGAGACCGCCGCGGAGCTCAAGCAGCTGCACGCGTCGCACTTCCCCACCAACGTGAAGCGCGGCGTGGACGAGGGCCTGCTCGACCCGCGCCTCACTCAGCTCTTCGACCTCGACCTGCTCGCCTCGAAGCTCGAGCCCGCCCACGACGAGTTGCTCAAGTACATCGGCGTCGTCACGCTCAACAACCGTTACGGCATCAAGGGCCGCAACGGCGACGCGCTCGAGGTGCCGCAGTACTTCTGGATGCGCATCGCGATGGGCCTGTCGCTCAACGAGGCCGA
>JBDUEC010000015.1:0-21299 GCA_040002655.1 Rhodoglobus sp.
TGACCCTTGGTGTCCGCGGCCCCGTGCCCGGCACCCGATCATGAGCCCTCCAGTGTTGAAAAACACGGCTGCGTTCCCCGGGATCCTCGGAGAACAGGCCACGGAGTGGGATTCACGAACTCCTCAATCGATCAACGGAAGCAGCACTATTGTGACGCGTACATACTCGCCCAAGCCCGAAGACGTCCAGCGCGACTGGGTCATCATCGACGCCACCGACATCGTGCTCGGCCGCCTGGCCAGCCACGTTGCCGTCCTACTCCGCGGCAAGCACAAGGCCACCTTTGCCCCGCACATGGACATGGGTGACTTCGTCATCGTCATCAACGCTGAGAAGGTCGCCCTCACCGGCGCCAAGCTCGCGCAGAAGCTGGCATACAGCCACTCCGGTTACCCGGGCGGCCTGTCGAGCCAGACCTACTCGGAGATGCTCGCGAAGCACCCGACCCGCGCTGTGGAGAAGGCCGTGCGTGGCATGCTCCCGAAGAACTCCATCGGCCGCGCCCAGCTCACCAAGCTCAAGGTCTACGCCGGCGCTGAGCACCCGCACGCTGCACAGCAGCCGAAGCCGTACACCCTCTCCCAGGTCGCGCAGTAGCGCCGAGCACGAAGAACTAAGGACTTTTACACATGGCCAAGATCGAAGATTCCGCCGAAGTCGACACCGTCGAAGAGGCCCCGGAGAGCTACTCCACCGAGACGCCCACCAGCTACTCGACCGAGTCTGTTCCTGAGGCTGCCCCCAAGGCACCCCGCCCCGTTCTCAACGTTCCCGGCGCAGCCGTCGGTCGTCGCAAGCAGGCCATCGCCCGCGTGCGTCTCATCCCGGGCTCAGGCACCATCACGGTCAACGGCCGTGAACTCGCCGAGTACTTCCCGAACAAGCTGCACCAGCAGTTGATCAACGACCCGTTCAAGGTGCTCGACCTGCTCGGCAGCTACGACGTGATCGCGCGTATCACCGGCGGCGGCCCCTCCGGCCAGGCCGGCGCACTGCGCCTCGGCATCTCCCGCTCGCTCAACCAGATCGACGAGGAGAACAACCGCGCCACGCTGAAGAAGGCGGGCTTCCTAAGCCGCGACGCTCGCGTCAAGGAGCGCAAGAAGGCCGGTCTCAAGAAGGCTCGCAAGGCTCCTCAGTTCTCGAAGCGCTAACCTCCCGGGAGCTGGCAGACAATGCCACGTCTTTTCGGAACGGATGGCGTGCGCGGGCTCGCCAACCGTGACATCACGGTCGAGCTCGCGCTCGGACTCGCGCAGGCGGCTGCGGTCGTGCTCGGTAAGGGCAGGGTCGCAGATGGCCGACGCGCGTCCGGGCGCCGCCCGTTCGCCGTGGTCGCCCGCGACCCCAGGGTCTCCGGCGAGTTCCTGATCGCTGCGGTCGCTGCCGGGCTCGCGAGCTCCGGTGTCGACGTCTACGACGCGGGTGTGGTCCCCACCCCCGCGGCCGCGTTCCTCGTCAGTGACTTCAAGGCCGACTTCGGCGTGATGATCTCGGCCTCGCACAACCCAGCCCCGGATAACGGCATCAAATTCTTCGCGAGTGGCGGCGTCAAACTGCCCGACGAGGTCGAAGATCGCATCGAAGCCGCGCTCACCAACGGCAAGCTCGCGCCGACCGGGGGCGACGTGGGTCGCATTCGCCGGTTCGCCGACGCCGAGGACCGCTACATCGTGCACCTGCTGTCGACGCTGCCGAATCGCCTTGAGGGCGTGCACGTCGTTCTCGACTGCGCCCACGGGGCTGCAGCCGGGATCTCGCCCCAGGTCTTCACGGATGCGGGGGCGCAGGTCACCGTGATCGGCGCGGACCCCGACGGCATGAACATCAACGACGGTGTCGGATCCACCCACCTCGACAACCTCGCGAAGGCGGTGCTCGAGCACAAGGCTGACCTCGGCATCGCGCACGACGGCGACGCCGACCGCTGCCTCGCGGTCGACCGCGACGGCAACGTCATCGACGGCGACCAGATCATGGCGATCTTGGCCGTGGCCATGGCCGATCGGGGCGTTCTGAAAGATCGCACCCTGGTGGCCACCGTCATGAGCAACCTCGGCCTGAAGCGTGCCATGGCCGCACACGACATCGCGATGCTCGAGACCAAAGTCGGTGACCGCTACGTGCTCGAGTCCCTCGACGAGAATGGCCTGTCGCTGGGTGGTGAGCAGTCCGGTCACGTGATCATGACCGACTTCGCCACCACCGGCGACGGCATACTCACCGGCCTGCACCTGGTGGCCGAGATGGCCCGCACCGGCAAGACACTCGCGGAGCTGGCATCCGTGATGACCGTCTTCCCACAGATCCTTGTCAATGTGCGCGGCGTCGATCACCACGCGCTCGCCTCCGACTCGGTCATCGCGGCAGCCGTCGCCGAGGCCGAGCGCGTGCTCGGCGACACCGGCCGGGTGCTGCTTCGCCCATCCGGAACAGAGCCGATGGTGCGCGTGATGGTGGAGGCCGAAGACCAGGCCACGGCCGACCGGATCGCCCACGAGCTGGCCGATGTTGTGCGGGAGCGACTGGCCCTCTAGTTTCGCTAGGCTCGCCGCATGAAACGCAACCTGCCGCTGTTCGGGGCTGTGCTCGTGGTGGCTGGGGCGTGCTCGCTGGTGTATTCCGTGTTCTCCGGTGGCAGCGGCTTCCCCCTCTTTCTCGTGCTCGGCATCGTGGGGATCGTGCTCGGCATCCTGTCTGTCGTCTTCGGCCTCCTGGTTCCGGTCTTCGAGCGGTCGGCGCCGCCGTCGGACGAAGTGATCACGGCGGCAGCGGATGCCGGACGCCTCGGCACGGCGCGGGTGCTCACGATCACCCGCACCGGCGTGCGCGTGAACCAGCGCTCCGAGGCGGCCGTACGGCTCATCGTCGTGGGCACCGGACACGCCACCTACGCCACCTCCACCCACATCAGGCTCGACGTGCCGTCGCTACGCCTCGCACCGGGGCACCTCATCACCGTGGTGCGCCCCGACGCGGACTCGCCGCGCGTGGTCATGGTCAAGGGGCCCGGAGAGACGCCGCAGGACCAGCCCGTGCCGACTGCGGCCGACGAGTGGAGGTGAGCGCGCGATGGTGATCGTCAGGCAACTTCCGCGCATCTTCTTCGGGGTGTTCATCGGCGGCGTTCTCGGCTCGTTCTTCACGGGCGACTGGGCCTACTCGATTGTCTGGGCGTGCGCGATTCCCGCGTTCATCCTGGTCGGGCTGGTCGCCGGTGCTTCTCGGTTGGGTCGGTTCGCCGGACCCGGCCCCGCACTCGCGCGCGTCGAGACCATCCAGCGTGCCGGGGTGGAGACCAACGGACAGCAGGACTGCGAACTGCGGCTCGTCGTCGTCCCGACAGGGGGCAAGCCGTATTTCACGACCATCCGCTCCGTGCTCGCGACGGCCGACCTCCGGCTGTACTCGCCCGGCTCGATCATCGCGGTCAAGCGGCTCTCCGAGGGCAAGCCGGCCGTCACGATCCTGAAGGATCCGCCGCCGGCGATGGTGCAGAAGTTGGCCGCGGCACGCAGCGATCCCTCGCTCATCCCGCCCACCTCAGACGTGCCGGAGTGGACCGCATCCGCGTCGACCACGCGGGCGCGCAACCCGCAGCGGAACCGCCTGATCGGCATCGTGGTGATCGCGCTGGCCGCCGCAGTGACCCTGATCCCCGCCTACCGCCTGATCGGCTGGACGGCGTCGAACATCGTGGCGCTGGACTTCGACGGCAACAACATGATCGACGGCCGTCACCAGCAGGAGGCCATGGAGCAGCTCGCGGCGGCTGCGGGCTGCTGGCAGTTCACCGACATCAACTTCTACGACAGCTACATCATCGTTGAGGGGCTGACGACCCCCACCGCGACCACGACCGACGACTACATGTGGCGCTACGGGCGCGCTACCCGGGAGGGCCCGGACATCATCCAACCCCAGGACCTATCGAGCGAGCTGTTCGACGCCTCCCGCATCGACTACTCGATCATCCCCGGCCTGGTGGCGCAGGCGAAAGCGGATGCCAGGATCGAGAGCGTCGAGAGCATCTACCCGTCGATCCGCCGCGACAGCTTCAGCGGGGGCCAGCCTGTCATCACGATCTCGATTTCGGGACCGTACGACAGCGTGCAGTACCACTACACGCTCGACGGCACCTTCATCGATAAGAACTAGATCTTGCGCAACAGCACGCTCGAGACGGCGTGCTGGCTGTTCTTGCGGAGCACGAGGGATGCGCGGGCGCGGGTCGGCAGGATGTTGTCGACCAGGTTCGGCTCGTTGATGCTCGTCCAGATCTCACTGGCCTTGGCTCGCGCCTCGGCGTCGCTGAGCGACGCGTAGCGGTGAAAGTACGACTGCGGGTCGGCGAACGCTCCGCGCTGCAGGGTGAGAAAGCGCTCCTGGTACCAGGTGGCGATATCCGCTGTCCTGGCGTCGACGTAGATCGTGAAGTCGAACAGGTCGCTCACGGCGAGGCGCCTGCCCGGGGCGGGCGGTTGCAGCACGTTGAGGCCCTCCACGATGAGAACGTCGGGGCGGCGAACGATCACCTCGGCGTCGGGCACGATGTCGTACCGGAGGTGCGAGTAGAAGGGGGCGCGCACCTCGGTAGCACCGCTCTTGATCTTGCTGACGAAGCGCAGCAGCGCCCTGCGGTCGTAGGACTCGGGAAAGCCTTTGCGGTCCATCAGGCCGCGCCGGGCGAGTTCGGCGTTCGGCAGCAGAAAACCGTCCGTGGTGATGAGTTCGACTCGTGGGGTGTCCGACCAACGTGCCAACAACTCTCGCAGGATGCGGGCCACGGTGGACTTGCCCACGGCCACCGACCCGGCGATGCCGATCACGAATGGCGTCTCCTGCGATCGCGTGCCGAGGAACTCGGTGGTCGACTTGTGAAGCTGGCGTGCGCCGCCCACGTAGAGGTTGAGCAACCGGCTGAGCGGCAGGTAGACCTCGGTGACCTCGCGGAGGTCCAGGGAGTCGCCGAGGCCCCGCAACTCCACGATCTCGGCCTGGCTGAGCGGTGCGGTCATGGTCGGTGCCAGCGCGGCCCAATCCGCCCTGTCGATCTCGAAGAACGGCGAGGAATGGCCGTTCGAGGCTCCAGGGTCAGACATCGCAGCCAAGCCTAGCCGCGGCGCAGGATCGGGCCGCGCAGGGGTGATGCCCCGGCGTACCGTAAAATCGGTGTTCATGTGCGGAATCGTGGGTTACGTCGGTGACAACAAGAGTCTCGAGGTACTCCTCGGGGGCCTCAAGCGACTGGAATACCGCGGGTACGACTCCGCCGGCGTTGCCGTGATCGACCAGGATGGCCACCTCGGCACCCGCAAGCGCGCGGGCAAGCTGCAGATTCTCGTCGATGACCTGCAGGATCACCCGCTCCCCAACGGTGCGACCGGAATCGGACACACCCGCTGGGCGACCCACGGCGGCCCGACGGACCGCAACGCGCATCCGCACCTCAGCGCCGACGGCAAGCTCGCCCTCATCCACAACGGGATCATCGAGAACTTCGCAACGCTCAAGCAGGAACTGCTCGACACCGGCGCCGAGTTCACCAGCGAGACCGACACCGAGGTCGCCGCCCTCCTCGTGGGCCGCGAGTACGACGCCACCGGAGACCTCACCGAGGCCCTGCGCCGGGTGGTTGCGCGGCTCGACGGCGCCTTCACCCTGCTCGTTGTGCACGAGGACCAGCCCGGCGTTGTCGTCGGCGCGCGCCGCAACTCACCGCTCGTGATCGGTCTCGGCGACGGCGAGAACTTCCTCGGCTCCGACGTGGCGGCGTTCGTGGAGTTCACCCGCAGGGCCGTGGCGATCGGGCAGGACCAGATCGTCACCATCCGCCCGGACTCAGTGGTCGTGACCGACTTCGACGGCAAGCCGGTCGAGACCGAGGAGTTCGAGATCGCCTGGGACGCGTCCGCGTCGGAGAAGGGCGGCTGGTCGAGCTTCATGGCCAAGGAGATCAGCGAGGAGCCGGAGGCCGTCGCCAACACCATCCTCGGCCGGGTGAAAGACGGGCTCGTGCAGCTCGACGAACTCGAGCCGATCGGTGACGAGGTTCTGGCTGGGATCGACCGCATCGTCGTGATCGCCTGCGGCACCGCCGCCTACGCGGGCCAGCTCGGCAAGTACGCGCTCGAGGAGTGGGCGCGCATCCCGGTGGACGTCGAGCTCTCGCACGAGTTCCGCTACCGCAACCCCATCATCAACGAGCGCACCCTGGTGATCTCGATCAGCCAGTCCGGCGAGACCATGGACACCCTGGTGGCCGTGCAGCACGCGACGAAGGCCGGGGCGCGCGTGCTCTCGGTGTGCAACACCCAGGGCGCCACGATCCCCCGTGAGTCGAACGCGGTCGTGTACACGCACGCCGGCCCCGAAGTCGCGGTGGCATCCACCAAAGCCTTCGTCGCCCAGGTGACCGCGTTGTACCTGATCGGCCTGCACCTGGCGAAGGTGCGCGGCACGCTCACCGACGAGCAGATCCGCGCCAACGTGGTGGAGCTGCAGGCGGTGCCGGCGAAGATCGCCGAGGTGCTCGAGGTATCGCAGGCCGAGATCGGCCAGCTCGCGCACTGGATGACCGACACCCAGTCGGTACTCTTCCTCGGTCGCAACGTGGGCTACCCGGTGGCCCTCGAGGGAGCCCTCAAGCTCAAGGAGCTCGCCTACATCCACGCGGAGGGCTTCGCTGCCGGCGAGCTCAAGCACGGCCCGATCGCGCTGATCGAGCCCGGCCAGGTCGTCATCGTGATCGTGCCGAGCCCCCGCGACCCGCAGTCACTGCACCCCAAGGTGGTGTCGAACATCCAGGAGATCCGCGCGCGCGGTGCCAGGGTGATCGCGATCGCCGAGAAGGGGGATGCCGCGGTGCTGCCATTCGCCGACGAGGTCATCCCGATTCCGCTCGCTGGCACGTTGTTCGAGCCGTTCCTCGCGGTTGTTCCGCTGCACATCTTCGGAATGGAACTCGCCGCGGCCAAGGGGCTTGACGTGGACCAGCCGCGTAACCTCGCCAAGTCCGTCACGGTCGAGTAGCCGGAGCTCCTTTGATTATCGGGATCGGCGTGGACATCGTCGATATCGCGCGCTTCGAGAGTTCGATGCGCCGTACTCCCGCCCTTCGCGACCGACTGTTCGCCCAGAGCGAACAGGTGGTTGACGGTCAGCCGCGGCCCTTCCGATCGCTGGCCGGCCGTTTCGCGGCCAAGGAGGCGCTGATCAAGGCGATCGGCGAATCCACCGGGGTGCAATGGCACGACATGCTCGTGGTCTCCGACCCGCTCGGCAACCCGTCGTTCGAGCTGAGCGGGGGCGCCGCCGCGATCGTTGCAGCCAAGGGCATCGGCCGGGTGCACCTCACCATGTCGCACGACGCCGGTGTCGCGATCGCCTACGTCGTGGCCGAGTCGTGAGCCCGATGCGTGAGGCCGTGATCGACCTCGGCGCGATCGCCCGCAACGTCGCGACGCTGAAGGCCGCGACCGGCGGAGCGCCCACCATGGTCGTGGTCAAGGCGAATGGGTACGGTCACGGGGCGGTAGCGTCCGCGCGTGCCGCGCTCGACGGTGGGGCGGACTGGCTCGGCGTGGTCGACCTCGAGGAGGCCCTCGAACTTCGAGCTGCCGGCATCCGCGCCCCGATCCTGGCCTGGCTTCACGACCCGGAGACCGACTACGCGCTCGCGGCGGAGAACGACATCGACGTCGGAGTGAACTACCTCGGCCAGCTCGAGCGCGTGTCGGCGGCCACCGGCCGATTGAACGTGCACATCAAGGTCGACACCGGACTGAATCGCAACGGTGTGCCCGAAGACGAGTGGGGCATGATCTTCGCTGCGGCGGCGGATGACCAGGCGGCCGGCCGCATCACCGTGCGCGGAATCTTCAGTCACCTTGCAAACGCCGGCGCAGACGCGGACGCCGCCCAGGTTGCGGGATTCCAGCGAGCACTGGATGCCGCGGCCGAGGCCGGGCTGACCCCCGAGATCTCCCACCTGGCCGCCACCGCCGGGGCCATTCGCGTTCCTGCCGCGCGGTTCGGGCTGGTGCGCATCGGAATCGGTGCATACGGCCTCTCGCCCTTCGACGACGCGGAATCGGTCGAGCTGGGGCTCACCCCGGCGATGCAGCTCGGAGCGTCAGTGGTCTCGGTGAAGAGGGTTCCGGTCGGCAGCGGCGTCTCATACGGCCACGAATACGTGACCGACCGGGAAACGACCCTCGCCCTTGTGCCCCTCGGCTACGCGGACGGCGTGCCGCGCCAGGCGTCAGGCGTCGGCCCCGTCTCGATCAACGGGGTCACCTACCGGGTGTGCGGCCGGGTCGCCATGGACCAGATCGTGGTCGATGTCGGCGACGCACCGGTGGCGATCGGCGACCGCGCGATTCTGTTCGGCGACCCCGCGACCGGCGTACCCAGCGCCACCGACTGGGCGCGCGCGGCCGGAACCATCAACTACGAGATCGTCACCAGGATCGGCAGCCGGGTGGCGCGGAAGTACCTGCCTGGGCCCACGCCGCCGGTTCCGGCGCGTCGCGAAGCGACGTGACGGCCGTGTGGCGGGGAATCGTGGAAACGCCTGAGGCAATGGAGGCGCTCGGGGCCACCATCGCCGCGCAGCTGCGCGCGGGCGACCTCGTGCTGCTCAACGGAGAGCTCGGGGCGGGCAAGACCACGCTCACCCGCGGCATCGGTGCGGCGCTGGGGGTGCGCGGCAGCGTCCAGAGCCCGACGTTCGTGCTCGCGCGCACCCACCCCGGCCCGGTCGCACCGCTCGTGCATGTGGACGCCTATCGCCTCGGCAGCGCGCTGGAGCTCGACGACCTCGACATTGACTTCGCGGCATCCATCGTCGTCGTGGAGTGGGGCGCCGGGCTACTCGACGGCCGCACGGAGGACTGGCTGTCCGTGGACATCGTGCGCCCCCGTGGAGCTCCGGTGGGTGAGGCGGCAGAAGCGCGCAGCGGTTCTGAATCGGGCGGGCCGGAGGTTCCTCCAGTACGCGACGGTCTCGAAACCGGCGACGACAACGACCAACCGCGCACCGTCATCATCACCGGCCACGGCCCGCGCTGGGCCGACCTCGGCTGGCTCCCCGTAGGCTGAACGGGTGCTTCTCGCGATCGATACCTCCGCGGGCACCAGCGTCGCGATTGTCGATCGCGACGCGGGCGTCATCGCAGAGCACTCCTCGGACGACACTCGCGGCCACGCCGAGGTCATTGGCATCTTCATCCAGCGCGCGCTGGCGGATTCCGGCGTCGAAGTTGCGGCACTGTCCGGAGTCGCAATCGGCATGGGCCCCGGGCCGTTCACCGGGCTCAGGGTGGGTATCGCCGCGGCGCGCGCCTTCGCGTTCGGTGCGGGCAAGCCGGTCGTGTCGGTGGTCAGCCACGATGCGATCGCGTTCGGCGTCGATGGCCCACTTCTGGTCGTGACGGATGCCCGCCGCCGCGAGTTCTACTGGAGCGCGTACTCGGGCGCCGACGCCGCCGGGCTCCCGGTGAGGGTGCAGGGCCCCGGTCTTTCGAAGCCCGAGGATCTGCCCCAACTGCACGGCTACCGCCGCCTCGATGCCGCCACCGTGTCCGCGGGCCGGCTCGGCATGCTGGCCGAGACGATGTTCGCGAACGGCCGGGCCTTCGCGGGCGACGATGCGCTGTACCTGCGCTCGCCGGATGTCACGCTGTCGAGCGGTCCGAAGCGGGTCACCGGATGACCTGGCAGCTGCGCCGCGCAACCGCGGCAGACCTCGACGGCATCATGGTGATCGAGTCGACGGTGTTCGGCTCCGACGCGTGGTCGACGGAGCTCATGCGCGGCGAACTCGACGGCGCGCACACCTACTACCTCGTGGCGTTCCCACCCGGGCAACCGGAGGTGATCGAGGGCTACGCGGGCCTGCTCGCGCCGATGGGGGCTGGCGAGGGTGACATCCAGACCATCGCTGTGGCGGAGTCGGCGCGACGCCGCGGGCTCGGCCGAACCCTGGTGCTGCAGCTCGTGAATGAGGCGCGGCGGCGCGGTGCGGGCGAGGTGTTCCTCGAGGTGCGCGCGGACAATCCGGGCGCCCAGTCGCTGTACGACTCGCTCGGCTTCGTGCAGATCGCGGTGCGCCCCGGCTACTACCAGCCGGATAACGTCGACGCGCACGTGATGAAGCTGCGGGTGCCGACGACCGAGACGAGGCCGGCGTGATGAGTTCACCACTGGTGCTCGGCATCGAGACCAGCTGTGACGAGACCGGCATCGGCATCGTGCGCGGCACCGAACTGCTTGCCAACGTGATCTCCTCCTCAATGGACGAGCACGCCCGCTACGGCGGTGTCGTGCCCGAGGTCGCGGCTCGGGCCCATCTGGAAGCGCTGGTGCCCGTGTTGACGCAGGCGGTTGCCACGGCCGGCATCCAATTGTCCGATCTCGATGCCATCGCTGTGACGAGCGGCCCGGGCCTGTCCGGCGCCCTCATGGTGGGCGTGGGCGCGGCAAAGGCCCTCGCGCTCTCCCTGGACAAGCCGCTGTACGCCGTCAACCACCTCGTCGGCCACGTCGGGGTTGACCTGCTCGATGGTGAGCCGCTCGAGTACCCCACGATTGCGCTGCTGGTCTCCGGCGGCCACACCTCGCTGCTGCTGGTGCGCGACCTGGTCTCCGACGTCGAGTTGCTCGGCGAGACCATCGACGATGCGGCAGGCGAGGCCTTCGACAAGGTGGCGCGGCTGCTCGGGCTGCCATACCCGGGCGGTCCGCAGATCGACCGGGCGGCGATCGGGGGCGACCCGCGCGCCATCCGCTTCCCGCGTGGGCTCAGCCTGCCCAAGGACCTCGAGAAGCACCGCTACGACTTCTCGTTCTCCGGGCTCAAGACCGCGGTGGCCCGTTGGGTCGAGCAGAAGCAGGACGCGGGTGAGGACGTGCCAATAGCGGATGTCGCCGCCAGCTTCCGCGAGTCCGTGGCAGACGTTCTGCTGACCAAGGCACTCGCCGCCTGCCAGGATCTCGGGGTGCCGCGCCTGCTGCTCGGCGGCGGTGTCGTGGCCAATGCCAGGGTGCGCGAGCTCGCCGCAGAGCGCGCGGCCGCCGCGGGTGTGGAGCTGCGCATCCCGCCCCTCGACCTGTGCACAGACAACGGGGCGATGATCGCGGCTCTCGGTGCGCAACTGATCTCAGCGGGGCACGCGCCATCCGGTCTCGACTTCGCTGCCGACTCGACGCTGCCGGTCACTGACATCCAGGTCTGAAGTAATCGCGCGACACAGTCGTTTGACTCATTGACTGGCGCTGTGAGCGGTGCAACGATTGCACCGCCGAACTTCACGGCTCATTGACAAAGGAGTAGTGCTCGACATGACCACACCAGTTCCTCCCGCAGCGCCGGCACCGGCCGCAGGCAACACCAACACCCTCGCGATCATCGCCCTCATCGCGGGCATCGTCGTCGCGCCGGTCGGAATCGTGCTCGGCTTCATCGCACTCAGCCAGATCAAGAAGACCGGTGAGGCCGGCAAGGGCTTCGCCACCTGGGGCATCATCATCGGCTTCGTCCTGACGATCCTGTGGGTGCTGCTGGTCGTGCTCGGCGCCATCCTGCCCCTGCTGATCTACGGCTCGGTCGCGAACACCCTGCCCGGCTACTAAGCCGCGATGCACCGGGCCGGCACCTTCGGGTGCCGGCCCGTTTGCGTATCCACCGACTTGCCCGGTCGGTATCCTGAGAGGGTCCACAAACGCTAGGAGTGCTCATGGCCGAGAAGAAGTCAGACAAGAACGACGTCCCCGCAATCCCGGTGCCGCCCGCTGCGAGCGTGCCGCCGATCGAGACGCCACCGGCGGTGCCACCGGCCCCTCCCGCTCCGCCGGCACCCGCTGCCGCGCCCGCCGCCAGCGCGACGCTGGCTCCTCCGGCTCCGCCGCATGCCCAGCCGGTGGCCAACCCCTACGGCGCCCCCGCCGCCTACGCGGGCGCGCCGGCCGGTCCGTCGCAGGGGCTCTCGATCACCTCGATGGTTCTCGGCATCCTCGGCATCCTGTCCTCGTTCATCGGCGTCGGCTTCCTGCCTGCACTGGCCGCCGTCATCACGGGCCACCTGGCGCAGAAGCAGCAGCCGCACGCGAAGCCGTTCTGGCTCACCGGCATCATCACGGGCTACATCGGTATCGCGATCTCGGTGATCTCGGTCATCCTGCTCATTGTTGTGTTCGCGGGCATCTGGGCCGCGTGCGGCACAGCGCGCGTCTGCTGATGACAGAAGTACCAGCGGTTCCAACCCCACCCGCGTCAGGCACCCCGCTCACAGCGCCCACCGGCGCGACGGCTTTCGTGCCTGATGCCGGCGATCACCGCAAGGGCCTGAGCATCATGTCCCTGGTGCTCGGCATCCTCGGCCTGCTCCTGTCGCTGGTGGCGGTCGGTGGAGTTCTCTCCCTCATTGCGGTCGTGCTCGGCCACATCAGTGCCGTCAAGCAGCCGTGGGCGCGTCCGCTCTGGCTCACGGGGCTGATCACCGGGTATCTCGGCATCGTGGTGTCGATCATTGTCGTCATCGCGGCCGTAGTGCTCGGGTCGATGGCGAGCTGGTTCCTGCAGATCCTCTAACGCGGCGGGGCCAGGCGCTCGGCGAGTATCGCCGTGCGCCTGCCCGCCACCCGCGTGAGAATCAGCGTGGCGGTCACAGCGCCCTTGAGGGCCAGCTTCTTGCGGAACGCTGCTGGGTCGATGTCCACGCCGCGTTTCTTGATCTCCAGCACACCGATGCCGCGGGAGGCGAGTTCCTTCTTGAGCACTCGCTCGTCGAGCGGGAAGGTCTCCAGCACGCGGAAGCCCGCGGCGAACGGCGTGTGGATGGCGGTGTCTGCCGTCATCCAGGCGATCGAATCGCTGACCATGTGTGCGTCCAGCCGGCGGGCAAGGTCCCCGATCAGGCGGGCGCGGATGACGGAGCCGTCCGGTTCGTAGACGTACTCGCCGAGCGGGCCGAGGTCGGCATCCTCGCTGTCGTCGGGGGCGGTCAACTCGGCCGCGCCGTGGTCGCCCAGCACGAGTGCTGCCCGGCGGACTCCGTCGCGCGCCAGCGGGCCGAACCACAGGCCGAGCTCCACCACATCGTGGTCGATGGTGATCCACTGCGCCTCGGCGTCGGGAGGGATCAGGTCACGGTCGATTCCGGGGCCGAGCTTGATGCCAGTGGGAAGGCGGTCGGCCAAGCCGAACGCGAAGTCGAGCGAGGGGGTCCAGTCGGCGGGATCAGAGAGGCGTCGGGCACCGTCTCGACGGGCGGGGTCGAGGTAGACGCCGTCGACGCCGGAGAGATCGAAAGACTCCGCATCCGCGTGCTCGACTCGAGCGTTCGACCACGGAGCCAGGTTGTAGGCGGCGATGGCCGCGGTCACCTCGTCGCGCTCGACTGCCGTCACCTCGATCTCGAGTGCAGCGATCGCGAGGGCATCCGCTCCGATGCCGCAACCGAGGTCGGCGATCCAGTTGAGTCCCGCGCGCTGGTACCGGCCGGCATGCTGGGCCGCGACCGAGAGCCGGGTGGCCTGCTCCAGTCCGGCCTCGGTGAACAGCATCCGGTCGGCGAACGGTCCGAACTTGGCTCTGGCCCGGCCGCGCAGCTTCGCCTGGCTGAGCACGGCGGCGACGAGGCCGGGGGAGTGCCCGGCCTTGCGCAGCTCCGCGACCGTGCGCACGACATCCGCTGTGGTCTCGTATGCGGGCAGGGAGTCGAGCAGGCGCAGGCCGTCGGTCGAGAGAAGCTCGCGCAGCTCCGATTGCTCCATGGGGAAAGCGTAACGTTTGGCACTCACGTTGCATGAGTGCTAACCCGGCACTACAGTTGATTTGGCACTCTCAGAGGGAGTGTGCCAACCCATAGTTTTGAGAAAGAAGAGGTCAACCGTGTCGGTGTCCATCAAGCCGCTCGAAGATCGCATTGTCATCAAGCAGGTCGAGGCCGAGCTGACGACTGCATCTGGACTCGTTATTCCTGACACCGCGAAGGAGAAGCCCCAGGAGGGTGAAGTCCTCGCGGTCGGCCCCGGCCGCATCGACGACAACGGCAACCGCGTTCCGCTCGACATCGCCGTTGGCGACAAGGTGATCTACTCGAAGTACGGCGGAACCGAGGTCAAGTACGGCGGCGACGACCTGCTCGTGCTGTCGGCTCGCGACGTGCTCGCCGTGGTCGTGCGCTAGCTCTTTGTGTTTGGGCCCCCGCTGAGCAGTCCGCGGCGCCGCGAAGCGGTGTCGAGGCGGCTCAGTAGGGGACAAAAGGCCCCGTGGTTACCGCCACGGGGCCTTTTGCGTTCGCGGCGGCGTCTAGGCTGGCGAACGTGCCAGACGACTCCGCTCCTCGGCCGAAGTCCGGAATCGGCCTGGTCTTCGCGATCGCCTCGTATGTGCTCTGGGGCTTCCTGCCGCTGTACTTCCTGCTGCTGGCGCCGGCCGGACCACTGGAGATCGTGGCCTGGCGCATCGTGCTCTCGCTGGTGTTCTGCGCGTTCCTGCTCACGGTAACGAGGTCGTGGACGTCGTTCGCGGTGATCGCGCGCAACCGCCGCGCCGTGGTGACGCTCGCGATCGCGTCGGTGTTCATCCTGATCAACTGGATCGTCTACGTGTTCGCAGCCCTGAGCGGCCAGGTCGTCGAGGCGGCACTCGGCTACTTCATCAACCCGATTGTCACCGTGCTGCTCGGCGTGTTCGTGCTGCGCGAGCGGCTGCGCCCGCTGCAGTGGGTCGGGGTGGGCATCAGTGCCGTCGCCGTGATCGTGCTCGCGGTCAACTACGGCGCCGTTCCGTGGATCTCCCTCGCCCTCGCAGCGAGTTTCGGCCTCTACGGCCTGATCAAGAAGCGCATCGGCGGAACAGTGGATGCCGTGGGTGGCCTGACCATGGAAACCGCCCTGCTGGCACCCTTCGCCGCCGGGCTCCTGATCGTGCTCGCCGCCACCGGCACCCTCGTCGCCGGCACGGCGGGACTCGGCCACACGCTCGCTATCGCGGTGGCAGGAGTCGTCACCGCGGTGCCGCTGCTGTTCTTCGCTGCCGCCGCCCGCCGCATCCCGCTCACCCAGCTCGGCCTCACCCAGTACTTCGCCCCCGTGCTGCAACTGGTTGTCGGAGTCTTCCTGCTGCACGAGGACATGCCCGCCGCACGCTGGATCGGGTTCGGACTGGTCTGGCTGGCGCTCGTGGTACTCACCATCGACTCGCTCGGCGGAGCCCGACGGCTGCGTCGCGCCGCACTCGAACCGGTCTGAGCGAGCGGTACAGTTTCGTCAGTCAGTCTCCCGCCCGAAGGGATCCCTATGTCGTGCACCCGCGCGCTTCTTGGCCTTGCCCTGGCGACCGCGATTGCGACCGCGCTTGCCGGTTGTGGCCCGGCAACTCCGGTTCCGAGCGACTCGCCCACCCCGACATCCGCAGCAACCTTCGCCACGACCGGGGACGGCGTGCTGCGCATTGGCGACCTGTACCCTGCGAGCGGGGCCGCGGCCTTCCTCGGGCCTGCCCAGGCGGCCGGAGTCAATCTTGCGATCGCTGACATCAACGCTGCTGGCGGCGTGAACGGCAAGCCAGTCGAGGTGGTGAACAAGGACACTGCCGATGCGTCGAGCACAACGGTGGAGTCGTCGTTCGCCGCGCTCGTTGACGCGAAAGTGGACGTCGTCGTCGGCCCCAATTCGTCTGTGCTGGCCCAGCGGGTGGTGCCGCTGGCGGTGAAAGCGAAGATTCCGGTTATCTCGCCGGCCGCGACCTATCCCGGGCTCACCACCATCGCCGACTCCGGCTACTTCTTCCGAACGATCCCGAGCTACGAATACCAGGGCACTGTGCTCGGTCGCTACCTCTCCGCATCCGGACCCGTGAAGGTTGCGCTCCTCTTTCTCGACGACGATCTCGGCGAGGCGATCGAGCCCACGCTGCGCGCCAGTCTGGAGGCGGCGGGCAGCACTCTGCTCTCCCTGCCCTTCGCTCCCAAAGACACCGACTTCTCCGCATTGATCACCAAGATCACTGACGCCAAGCCCGACGTCGTAGTGCTCTCCGCTCCGTTCAGCGCGATCGACCAATCGAAGGTGATCATCCCCGCGCTCACCACCGCTGGCTACGGGGCGGCCAAACTCTGGCTTACGAGCCAGGCGGCCGCCGACTACTCCCAGGCCCTGCCGGCCGGACTGCTCAACGGCGTGAACGGGATCATCGACGGGTTCCGAGCAGACGACGCCTTCATCGCGCGACTGAAGCAGGTTGACAGTTCGCTCGGGGAGACCCGCTACGCCGCCGAGGCGTACGACGCCACGATCCTCGCCGCGCTGGCCGCAACGGTCGCGCACGACGACGGAGCTGCCGCGATCCAGCGCGCCTTGCCTGACGTCTCGAAGGGCGGGATCAAGTGCGGCACGTTCGCGGAGTGCCTGCAGGTGCTGAAGACGCAGCCGAACATCGACTACGACGGCATTTCGGGTCCGGTGAATTTCACTGACGCTGGCGACGTGACCCCCGGCTTCTACGGTCTCTACGCGTACAACTCGGAGAACAAGTTCGTGTTCCAGAAGGACGCCTTCGGGCGGTAACCGGCCTGCCGAATGTGTCCAACCCCGAACAGGGGACACATTCGGGCACGAATGGTAACGATCCGGCTGCTTTACACGCCTGTAACAGGAATGAATTGTGCGGGGCGACTTATGGCAATACCGTGAACGAACAGCGATGCTCTGTATTGCTGCGTCCCAACACATTTCAATTGCAAGGAGCAACATGAGCGAAGTACTCAAGGCCAAGGCCTCCCGCTCGCGGACTCTCAAGTCGGTACTCAGCGGCGTAGCCGTCCTGGGTGTCAGTGCACTCGTTCTGAGTGCCTGCGCAGCACCCGCTGCGACCCCGTCCTCCGGACCCCGCGAAGACCTCACCCTGAAGATCGGTACGATCCTTCCGCAGAGCGGTACGCTCGCGTTCCTCGGCCCGCCCGAGGAAGCCGGCGTTGCACTTGCCGTCAAGGACATCAACGACGCCAACCTCGGCATCAAGGTGGATGTCGAATACCGCGACTCCGGAGACACCACGACCGACACCGCCACCGTTTCGGTCACCGACCTCCTGTCGCTGGGCGTCTCGGCGATCGTCGGCGCGGCATCCTCGGGTGTCTCGAAGACGGTCATCGACCAGATCACTGGCGCTGGTGTCGTGGAGTTCTCCCCGGCCAACACGTCGATCGACTTCACCGACTACGCGGACAACGGCCTGTACTGGCGCACCGCTCCGTCGGACGTGCTGCAGGGCGAAGTGCTCGGCAACCTGATCGCTGACGACGGCATCCAGAACCTGGGTGTCATTGAGCTCAACGACTCCTACGGAACCGGCCTCACGAAGAAGCTCACCGAGACCTTCGAAGCTGCCGGTGGCAAGGTTGTCGCCTCCCCGCTGTTCAACACCGGTGAGACCGTCTTCACGACGCAGATCTCCGAAGTGATGGCTGCGAACCCGGATGCGATTGCTCTCGTCACCTTCGACGAGGCCAAGATCATCGTCCCAGCCCTTCTCGGCGCCGGCTACACCGGTCCGCTGTACTTCGTCGATGGAAACCTCGCCGACTACAGCAAGGACTTCGCAGCTGGAGCACTCGAGGGCGACAAGGGCACGCTGCCCGGCCTCGACGTGGGCAAGCTTGGTGACTTCACCAAGAACCTGCTCACGGTGAACCCCGACCTGACCGAGTTCAGCTACTCGGCCGAGTCGTACGACGCGGTTGTGCTCATCGCACTCGCGGCCCTGGCTGCCAACTCGACCGACGGCAAGGACATCGCGTCCAAGCTGCAGGAAGTCTCTGGCGGATCTGGCGATGGCAAGAAGGCGACTGACTTCGCGTCGGCAGCCCAGATCATCCTCGATGGTGGAGTCGTCGACTACGACGGCTACTCCGGTCCGATCACGTTCGACAAGAACGGTGACCCGACCGAAGCCACGATCGGTATCTACCAGTACCAGGCTGACAACACCTACAAGCGCATCAACTAGTTCGACCCGTTGACGCGCTGAAGGGCCCCGACTTCGGTCGGGGCCCTTCTTCGTGCGCGCGCACAGCCATTTCGGCGGGGGAAATCCCCTTCCACGGCCTCTCTGTGGCTCGCAGGACCACGAAAAAGCCCCCGGTGATATACCGGGGGCTTTTCGAGTAATTGGGCCGCTAGTCGTCGCCCAGCGTTCCGAGGTAGAGCGAGATCACCTTGGGGTCATTGAGCAGTTCCCGGCCGGTGCCGGTGTACGCGTCCTTGCCCTGGTCGAGCACGTAGCCGCGGTCACAGATCTGCAGGCAGCGCTTGGCGTTCTGCTCGACCATGATCGTGGTGACGCCGGCCTTGTTGATCTCCTTGACCCGCAGAAACGCCTCGTCCTGGCGCACCGGCGAGAGCCCTGCGGACGGCTCGTCGAGCAGCAGCACGTGCGGGCCCATCATCAGAGCGCGGCTCATGGCCACCATCTGCCGCTCGCCGCCCGAGAGGGACCCGGCTCGCTGGCTGAGCCGCTTGCCGAGCTCCGGGAAGATTTCGGTGACGAAGGCGAGGCGCTCCACGATGCCCTTGGGCTTCTGGAACAGTCCCATCTCGAGGTTCTCGCGAATGGTGAGCGTGGGAAACACGTTGTTGGTCTGCGGCACGAATCCGACGCCGCGCGACACCAGCTGGTTGGGCTTGAGGCCGGTGATGTCGTCACCGTTGAGCAGCACGTCGCCCGAGCGCACCTTCACAAGGCCGAAGATCGCCTTCAGCAGGGTGGACTTGCCCGCGCCGTTCGGGCCGATGATTCCGATCAGCTCGCCCTTGGCGGCGGTGAGGGAGCAGCCGTTCAGGATGTTGACCCCGGTCAGGTACCCGGCCACGACATCCTTGACCTCGACCACAAGGGTCTGCGCGGGAGCGGGCGGCACCATCTTCTCAGGACTCGTCGTCGGCATCGAGCAGCTCCTTCATGGCTTCAATGTTCTCGGTCTCGCGCGGGTCGCCCAGGTCGGAGTCGTGGTGGCTACCGAGGTAGGCGTCGATCACGGCCTGGTTCTGCATGACATCGTCGGGGGCACCCTCTGCAACGATCTTGCCCTCAGCCATCACAATGACCCAGTCGGCGATGTGGCGCACCATCTGCATGTCGTGCTCAACGAACAGCACGGTCATGCCCTGCGTCTTCAGATCGAGAATGTGGTCGAGCAGTGACTGGGTGAGCGCCGGGTTGACGCCTGCCATCGGTTCGTCGAGCATCACGAGGGTCGGGTCGCTCATCAGCGCCCGCGCCATCTCGAGCAACTTGCGCTGCCCGCCAGACAGGCTCGCGGCGTAGTCCTCGAGCTTGGTCTCCAGCTTGAAGCGACCGAGCAGTTCGATGGCCTTCGCCTCGATCTCCTCCTCCTGCTTGCGCCAGATGAACGGGAACAGGGCGGCGAACAGGTTCTCGCCCTTCTGGCCCTTGGCGCCGAGCTTCATGTTGTCGAGCACGCTCAACAGGTTCAGCGCCTTGGTCAGCTGGAACGTGCGCACCTGCCCGAGCCGAGCGACCTTGAACGACGGGATGCCGGCCAGCGACTTTCCCGAGAACGTCCACTTTCCGGT
The DNA here is from genome assembly GCA_040002655.1 of Rhodoglobus sp. Classification (GTDB taxonomy): domain Bacteria; phylum Actinomycetota; class Actinomycetes; order Actinomycetales; family Microbacteriaceae; genus Rhodoglobus. Next base: position 19,604 of record JBDUEC010000015.1, read on the forward strand.
GTCCGGCTTGTCGAACCCGGTGAGCAGGTTGAAGAAGGTCGTCTTGCCCGCACCGTTAGGGCCGATCAGCGCCGTGATGGCATTCCGCGGAATCTCGACGTGTGCGACGTCGACCGCCGTCAGGCCGCCGAACGTGCGCGTCACGTTGTCGGCGATGATGATCGGATCCGTCTTGGCGACGCCGGGAACGGCCTCGCCGATGTGAAGGTCGACGCTCTTGACGGGAGCGCCCCTGGTGGGCTTGGCGTCACTTGACAAAGGCCAACTCCTTCTTGTTTCCGAAGATGCCCTGGGGCCTGAAGATCACGAGCAGCATCAGTACGACGCCGACGATGATGAAGCGGGTCTGGCCGGCCTGCACGCTGGACATTCCGGGGAACCAGCCCACCGCCTGGGCGCGGGCCACGAAGCCGGAGACGATCGACAGGAGCACCCAGAAGATCATCGAGCCAATCACCGGGCCCAGGATCGTCGCTGCGCCACCGAGCAGCAGCACGGTGTAGATGAAGAAAGTGAGTGTCGTGGCGTAGTTGGCCGGCACCACGGCTCTCGGCAGGATGAAGATCATGCCGGCGATGGTGCCGAACACTCCACCGAGAATCAGGGACTGCATCTTGTAGAAGTAGACGTTCTTGCCGAGGGCGCGCACGGCATCCTCGTCTTCACGGATGCCCTTGATCACACGACCCCACGGGCTGCGCATGAGCTGCCAGGCCAGCAGGCCGGCCAGGATCACGATCGTCCAGGCGACGATGCGCAACCACCAGTCGTAGGCGTTGTTGGTGAATGGGCCGAAGCCGTAAGTGCCGTCGGGGATCGGGTTGAGCGCGGCGAAGCCGGTCTTGTACCCGCTGAGGCCGTCTGCGGAGCCGGTGACGGCATCCAGCGAGTTGGTGGTGAACACCAGCCGCAGGATCTCAGATGCCGCGATCGTGACGATCGCGAGGTAGTCGGCTCGCAATCGCAGGGTCGGCACACCGAGGATCAGGGCGAACACGATGGACCCGCCGATTCCCACCAGCACCGCTCCCCACACCGGGAAGTGGAAGGTGAGGGTCGAGATGCCGTAGCCGTAGGCGCCGATTGCCATGAATCCGGCCTGGCCGAAGTTCACCAGGCCAGTGAAGCCGAAATGGATCGCGAGCCCGAGGGCCGCGAGCGCGTATGCGGCCGTGGTCGGGCTGATGAGCTCGACGGCGCCGTTCTGAAGGATCTGCCAGAAATCAACCATGCCGAGCCCCTAGCCAATTCTCTCTTTGCGACCCAGGATGCCCTGAGGTCTCACCAGCAACACCAGGATCAGGATTACGAGCGCCCCGACGAACTTCATGTCGGATGGAATCCACAGCGTCGAGATCTCGATGAAGAACCCGACAACGAGCGAACCGACGAGAGCGCCGAACGCGGTGCCGAGACCACCGAGGGTGACCGCAGCGAAGATCAGCAGCAGAATCTGGAATCCCATGTCCCACGAGACGCCCGGGCGGTAGAACGCGAACAGGATGCCGGACAGTCCCGCGAGCGCGCCACCGATAACCCAGACGATGCGAATCACCCGGTCGACGTCGATTCCGCTTGCGGAGGCGAGGCTCGGGTTGTCACTGACCGCACGGGTGGCCTTGCCAAGGCGGGTGCGCAGCAGGAAGAACGCCACCGCGAGCAGCACCACGACGCTGATGCCCATGCTGAGCAGGTC
>JBDUEC010000016.1:0-21154 GCA_040002655.1 Rhodoglobus sp.
AGACCGGGAGTCCGCCAGGACGGGTCGCCGTACAGCGGGAGTGCGCGCCGCGTGGAATGCTGTGCGCATGGACTTCACGGGGATCATCGAAATCGTCGGCAAGGTATTGGATGCCGCGGGTGTAGCGGTCATCGTCGTCGGCGCGGTCGCGGCCACGGTGTCCGCTGTCGCCACGCTCGTACGCCGCAGTGGACCGGTGTACGCGCCGTTCCGCCGGTTCCTCGGGCGCTCGATTCTCGTTGGCCTGGAGATTCTGGTCGCAGCGGACATCATCCGCACTGTCGCGATCACGCCCACCCTCGAGAGCGTTGCGGTGCTCGCGGCCATCGTGCTCATCCGCACCGTGCTGAGTTTCTCCCTCGAGCTGGAGATCACGGGCCGCTGGCCCTGGCAGAAGGCGCCGAAGGGCGCGGCCGAGGTGGGTGCCGTTGCCGACCTAAAGAGCACAACGTGAGCGAGCGAAGGTTGATGGTCGTCGCGGTGGCGCTTGTCGCGCTGCTCGGGTTCATCGTGCTGGCGACATCGGCAGCGATCGCAACTTCGTCGACAGCCCAAGCGACCGTGCTGTGGGTACTGCTCGTGTTCGCGCTGGCCGTCGCCCTTGGGCTTGGTGGGCAGTTCATCCGTCTTTCAGGCGCGCGACTGCGGCTCGATCGACTCAAGTCCGAGTTGGGCGCAGAAGCAGTTCTGATTACGGCATTTTGGAACCCAACGCTCTGGGGCTACCTGAAGCTAGGCGACCGAGGCACGATATTTCTGAACCTGGCGCGGTGGATGTTCGCGTCGGTCGGTGTTTCTACGGGCTCAGCGGGTATCGCGTTCTGGCGAGGCACAAGTGAGCCGCAAAGAATTCGCGAGATTCCATGGGACCAGATCGAACAATTCGACGCGAGCGCCATGCTCTCGCGGGGCAAGAAGTATTCGGCGCTCCGTCTGGAGCTGACTTCAGGAGAGCGGCTCCCGATGCAAATTGCATCTACCCGATCGACGCTGTGGCCGCTCGCAACTGACCCTGAGCTTGTCGACGTGTCGAAGGCCGTCGCGGCAACCCGCACCGTCCCCCCCCAGCACGGCGAGACCTTCGGGGCGGGACTGAATTGCTCGCGCTAATCGACAGTCAGTTCCGACTGCCGACGCCATCCGAGATCGCCATCGGCCTCGTCCTCGGCGTCACGTCGGTGGCACTCATCATCGTGTGGCTGCGGCAGACGCGCAGAGCACGGAACAAGGCGCGCGAAGCGAAGGAGAATGGCACGTTCGTCGCACCCAGCAATGTGAAGCGGATCGTTTACTTCTGCCTCGCGTTGGCCGCGATCATCGTTGGGTCATTGCTGCTCAACGGTCACTGACGAACTAAGCCGACTTCTCGTCCAGCTCGTCGCAGGCCGGCGGATCGATCGCATCGAGCACGTTGCCGGTGATCCGCTTGAGGGTGGCCAGCTCATCCGCGGAGAGCACGTCGAAGAAGTACTTGCGGATGGTTCGGGTGTGGTCCCGCATCGCACCGAGCACGGCGCGGCTGCCCTCAGGTGTGAGGGTAACCCACACGCCGCGAGCGTCATCCCCGCACTCGACGCGCTTGACGAGGCCGCGCTGCTCCATGCGCGAGACCTGGTGTGAGACGCGGCTCTTCTCCCAGGCGATGGTCTCGCCGAGGTCGCGGGCTCGCAGCTGCTTGTCCTTCGACCTGAAGAGGGTGAGCAGAATCTCGTGCTCGGGCATCGAGAGCGAGGCATCGCTCTGCAGCTGCCGCTCGAGAGCGCGCTCGAGCTGCCGACGCATGACCATGAAGTTCTTCCACACCTCCCAGTCAGCCTGGGGAACCTCGGAAACTTCGGACATGCTGACTATTCTATCGGGAAGTTGACACGTCATCCATTGTGTGTTTATGGTGACGCATCAACTTCTTCTAGGAAAGGTTCACTCCGTGTCAGACCTCAAGATCGGCATCATCCTTGGCAGCACCCGTCCTGGGCGCAAAGGAATTCAGGTTGCCGAATGGGTACTCGAGCAGGCCAGCAAGCGCAAGGATGCGGACTACGAACTTCTCGACCTCGCGGACTTCAATCTCCCGCACCTCGACGAGGCCATGCCGCCGTCGATGAAGCAGTACGCGAACGACCACACCCACGCCTGGTCCGCCAAGATCGCCGAGTTCGACGGCTTCGTGTTCGTGACCCCCGAGTACAACCACTCCACGTCGGGCGCGCTCAAGAACGCGATCGACTTCCTCTACACGGAGTGGAACAACAAGGCGTCTGGCTTCGTCAGCTATGGAGTGCACGGCGGAACCCGCGCCGTCGAGCACCTGCGCCTGATCGTGGGCGAGCTGCAGATCGCGGATGTGCGTTCGCAGGTCGCGATCTCTCTCGTGCACGACTTCGAGGGCTACACCACTCTCAAGCCGATCCCGCACCACGAGCCCGCCCTCAACACGATGCTCGACCAGGTTGAGTCCTGGGCTGGCGCGCTGCAGGGCGTGCGCGAGGATGCCCTGGCCTAGGCTGCGTAATCGGTGACCGCTGGTTGAGTAGCACGCCAGCGCGTATCGAAACCGACATGGGTTTCGATACGGCCGCTGGCGGCCTACTCAACCAGCGGTTCCTTGCATCCGCTCGCCCAGCACGCAGTTACGTTGCGTGAAACTGCGAGACCTGCCAGAAAGCCCCGGCTAGGCTCTTTTCATGTCTCTGCACGAGTCTGACCCGATCGTGCGCGCCCCCGACCTCGCCGACGAAACCATCGCCACAGTGCGTCGCTGGCTCGCTGAGAGTGCGGATGTCACCCCCGACGCCAGCGCCGAGCGCCTGGCCGGGGTGCTGAAGGACCCCGTGGGGCTCGAGTTCACCATCGGGTTCGTGGACAAGGTCGTGCGCCCGGAAGACCTACGGGTCGCCGGTCGCAACTTCGAGAAACTCAGCCACCGCATCCCGCGTTTCCTGCCGTGGTATTTCCGAGCCGCGATCCTGCTCGGCGGCGGGTTCGCCCTGCTGCTGCCGTGGGTGGTCGTTCCGATTGCCCGATGGGTGCTGCGCCGCATGGTCGGTCACCTGGTCATCGACGCTACGCCCAAGAAGCTCGACACGACGTTGGCCAAGCTGCGTGCTCGCGGCATCCGCTTGAATCTGAACCTGCTCGGCGAGGCCGTGCTCGGCGACGAGGAGGCCAACCGCCGCCTCACGGGCACTCGCGAACTGCTCGAGCGGCCCGATGTGGACTACGTGTCCATCAAGGTGTCGTCGGTAGCGAGCCAGCTGTCGATGTGGGCCTTCGATGAGACCGTGGAGCGGGTGGTGGAACGGCTGGCTCCGCTGTACGAGCTCGCGGCGGCGTCCCCGACGGCCAAGTTCATCAACCTCGACATGGAGGAGTACAAAGATCTCGACCTGACCGTCGCGGTCTTCGAGAAGCTTCTCGAGCGGCCCGAGCTACACACCCTCGAAGCCGGAATCGTGCTGCAGGCCTACCTTCCCGACGCGCTCGCCGCAATGCAGGGGCTTACGTCCTGGGCGATCGCGCGCCGCACGGCGGGTGGCGCCGGCATCAAGGTGCGCGTCGTGAAGGGCGCGAACCTCGCGATGGAGTACGTGGACGCGACGATCCACGGCTGGCCGCTGGCCACCTGGAACTCGAAGGTCGAGACCGACACCAACTACAAGCGTGTGCTCGACTGGTCGTTCACCCCGGAGCGCACCGACGCCGTGCGCATCGGGGTCGCCGGCCACAACCTGTTCGACATCGCCTTCGCCTGGCTGCTCGCCAAGCAGCGTCACGTGGAGAACCGCGTCGAATTCGAGATGCTGCTCGGCATGGCCACCGGGCAAGCGGATGCCGTCAAGCGCGACGTGGGCGGCCTGCTGCTGTACACACCCGTGGTGCACCCGGGTGAGTTCGACTCCGCGATCAGCTACCTCATCCGCCGGCTGGAGGAGAACTCGAGCTCGGAGAACTTCATGTCGGGCGTCTTCGAGCTGGGTTCTGACGAGCGGGTCTTCACGCGGGAGTCCGACCGGTTCCGGGCTTCCCTCGTTGCTCTGACCCGGGAAGTGCCGGCGCCGCACCGCATCCAGAACCGCACGAGATCGCTGGTCGAGGCGGAGCGCAGCGACGGTCTCGAGACCCCGCGCTTCCACAACGAGCCAGACACCGACCCCGCGATCGTGGGCAACCGCACCTGGGGCCGCCGCATCCTGGAGCGCAGCGTCAGCTCGAGGTTGGGTGCAGGCACCATTGCCACCGGCGCGGTCGGCACGCCCGAGGTGCTCGAGCAGCGGATTGCATCCACCCTTGCCGCGGCCGACGCCTGGGCGGACCTGCCCGCGGCGACCCGCGCCCGCACCCTGCACGACGCGGCGGATGTGCTCGCCGCCTTCCGCGGCCGCCTCATCGAGGTCATGGCGAATGAAGCAGGCAAGACGATCGCGGAGGGCGACGTCGAGGTGAGCGAGGCCATCGACTTCGCCCGGTACTACGGTGACCGCGTGCTCGAACTCGACTCGGTGGACGGCGCCCGCTTCGTGCCACCGCGGCTCACGGTGGTGACGCCACCGTGGAACTTCCCGGTGGCCATCCCGGCCGGATCAGTGCTAGCGGCACTGGCGGCCGGCGGCGGCGTGATCATCAAGCCGGCCAAGCTCTCGCAGCGCAGTGCGGCCGTGATGGTCGAAGCGCTCTGGGAGGGCGGCGTGCCACGCGACCTGCTCACCCTCGTCGACCTCACGGACCGCTCGCTCGGCCAGCAGCTCGTCGCCCATCCCGCAGTCGACCGCGTGATCCTCACCGGTGGCTGGGACACGGCCGTGCTGTTCCGCTCCTGGCGCGCCGACCTCCCGCTGCTCGCCGAAACCAGCGGTAAGAACGCCATCATCGTCACCCCCAGCGCCGACCTCGACCTCGCGGTAGCGGATGTCGTGAAGAGCGCCTTCGGCCACGCCGGCCAGAAGTGCAGTGCGGCGTCGCTCGTGATCCTGGTGGGATCGGTCGCCAGGAGCGAGCGGTTCCGCCGCCAGCTCGTGGACTCGGTGTCGACCTTCAGGGTGGGCTATCCACAGGACCCGGTCACCCAGATGGGCCCGGTCGTGGAGCCCGCCCAGGGCAAGCTGTTGAAAGCGCTCACCACCCTTGAGGAGGGCGAGAGCTGGCTCGTTGAACCGCGCGCCCTCGACGTCACCGGCAAGCTGTGGTCTCCGGGCGTCAAGGATGGCGTGGCGGCGGGCAGCGAATTCCATTTGACCGAGTACTTCGGTCCGGTTCTCGGCGTGATGACCGCGAGGACGCTCGATGAGGCGATGGAACTGCAGAACGCCGTCGCTTATGGGTTGACGGCCGGCATCCACTCGTTGGATCCCGACGAGGTCACCCGCTGGCTCGGCACCGTGCAGGCGGGCAACCTCTACGTGAACCGCGGCATTACCGGTGCAATCGTGCGCCGACAGCCCTTCGGCGGCTGGAAGCGCTCGACGGTCGGCACCGGCGCGAAGGCCGGCGGGCCCAACTATGTGATGACGCTGGGCACGTGGGAGCCGGTCGAGACCGCGCCCGATCGTGACCTGCGTCTCGATGGGCTCTCGCGTCGTGTCGCGAGCGTCATCAAGCGCGCACAGCCAGGTATGGACTTCGTCGAGTTCGATCGCGTGCGTCGTGCAGCCGTGAGCGATGAGGCGGCCTGGCAGAGCGAGTTCGGTGCCTCACGCGATATCTCGAACCTCGGCGTGGAGCGCAATGTGTTCCGCTACCGGCCGATCCCTGTGACGATCCGGCTGGCAGACGGTGGCTCGATCGCCGACCTCGTGCGCCTGCTCGCGGCGGCCAGCCTCACCGGCGCGCCCGTGCACGTGAGCAGCGCGCTGCCGCTGCCGACCCCACTCGTCGAGTCCTTCGGTGAGGCGGTTGCACCGGTGATCGTGCGCAGCGTGGTCGTCGAAACGGATGCCCGCTGGCTCGCCCGCGCGCAGGCCGGCCAGCTGGCGACCACCAGGGTTCGTCTCGCCGGCGGGGACGGCGCCGCCCTCGCCAAGGTGCTGGACGGCAACCCGGATGTCGCGATCTGGAGCGGCCCGGTCACGACGGCCGGCCGAATCGAACTCCTGCCGTTCCTGCACGAGCAGGCCGTGAGCATCACCGCCCACCGCTTCGGCAACCCGGACGCCGCCATGGCGGGGCTGGTCGTCTAGGAACTCGCCTCGGCAGTGCTCTGCACGACCCACTGCCTGAGTGTCTCGAAGCTCGCCTGGATGCGGGGCAGATCCTTCGCCACGAAGAAGTCCAGGTAGAGGCCGAGCAGGCTGGAGACGATCGCGCGGGCTTCGCGATCGGCCACGTCCGGGGCGAGGCCCTCCGCCCGGCCGAACGCGCCGAGAGCGGTCGCGAAGTTGTCGAGGTCCGCGCTCAGGCCCGGCACCTCGAGCTCTGGTCGCTCGGCGGTGGCGCCCACGAGCGCGAACAGGATCTGGGTTTGCAGTCGGTTGTTCGGGTCGAGGAAGCGGCTCCAGACCGCATCCATCGTCTCGATGCGGGTGGTCGGTCGCGTGCCGGAGAAGTGCGCGATGTACTCCTTGCTCAGCTGCATCATCACGATGCCGAGCAGGTTCTCGCGGGTGCCGAAGTAGTACTGCAGCATCCGGTGGCTGGTGCCGATCGCTGCCGCCAACTGGCGCAGGGAGGTGTCGACGCTTCCGGTCGCGCGGAAGTGCGCGACGACTTTGCCGAGCATCGCCTCGGCGCGCGACCCGGGCGTGGGGAGTGCCGTCGACACCGCGTCGACTCCTTCGGCCATGACCACCTCCACTCGGGCGCGCCGCCCAGTCGAGTTTAAGCCAAGCGGCTCGGTATCAGACGGATGGCCCCGCCTGGCCGTCCTTCATCGCCTTGAGGATGGAGTCGCGCAGGGCTGCCGTCGCGGGGTCGTTCGCCTGCAGCACCTGCGCATTCGCGATCAGGGCAGCTAGTTGCTCCTGGCTGGGTTGGGTGGCCGCGGGGTCCGCGGCGGCCGGGGCCGCCGCGAGAGTCGCCGCGAACGATCCGCCCCTGCTGTCGTCGTGGTGCTTCACGCTCAGCCGCGGGTCCTTCATGTCGAACTTGACGGCGCCGGACTTCTCGTCCTGCAGCACGTTCACCACGTCGCCCACGCTCGGCGGCCAGAAGTCCGCGGTCCAGCGCGCCTCGTCCAGGCGCACCCGCACCGGCTCGCGCCCGGCGATCCGCAGGTCGGCCGCGAACTCGCGGGTGGGTGTGAGTCCGTCGCCGCTCACTCGCTTGATGTTGACGGCCACGATCGTGGCCTCGCCGCTCAGCCAGGTCTTTCCGAACATGACGCTCCCTCCGGGGGCACGCGCGTGCCCGCCGGCCAGTATGTTCCATTGGTACAGATCGGTCAATGCGCGAGCCGGATAGGTTGGATGCCGTGAGCGCAGACCAGTTCGATGTCGTAGTGATCGGAGCCGGGCCGGCGGGAACGGCCGCGGCGATCCGGGCAGCTGAGCTTGGGGCGAGAGTCGCCGTACTCGAGGCGGATCGCACCGGCGGCACCTGCGTGAACACCGGATGCGTGCCCACCCGCGTTCTCGCCAAGACAGCGCGGCTCGTGCGCGAGGTGCGCACCGCGGATGCGTACGGCATCGTGGTTGCGCAGCAGCAGCTCGACTGGGCAGCCACCGTAGCGCGGGTGCAGCACACCGTCGATCGGGTGCGCTCGATCAAGGCGGAGGCGGAGCGGTTCGCGTCGGCGGGCATCGAGTTGATCCTCGAGGGCAGGGCACGATTCGTGGATGCCACCACCCTCGTTCTCGACAGCGGTCGCACGGTCACCGCGGCATCCGTCATCATCTGCGTTGGCGGGCACTCGAAGCGCCTGCCGATCCCCGGAGCCGAACTCGCCACGGTGCCGGAGGACGTGCTCGCGCTCCCGTCGCTGCCGGCGCGCGTCGCCGTGATCGGCGGCGGCAACACTGGCGCCCAACTCGTCACCGTGTTCAACGCGTTCGGCTCGGCCGTCACGCTGCTGGATGTCGCCCCGCGCATTCTGATGGCATCGGATGCCGCGATCAGCGAGGCGGTGTCTGCAGCGTTCGTGGAGCAGGGGGTTGCCGTCCACACCGGCCTCGAGGGCGTCGAGTCGCTTACCCGGGCCGCGGACGGCTCGATCGAGCTCACCTGGCGGGCGGGCGGGCATCCGCTCTGCGCCTCCTTCGACGCGGTGATCATGGCGACGGGCTGGCCAGCGGATGTCGACGACCTGGGTCTCGATAAGGCGGGCATCGCAATCGAGCGCTCCGCAATCCCGGTCGACCAGTACTTTCGCACCGCGGTGCCGCACATCTTCGCCGTGGGTGACGCGAACGGGCGGGACATGCTCGTGCAGGCCGCGGTGTTCGAGGGCGAGGCCGCGGCGGAGAACGCGGTACTCGACGCGAACCGGCGCACGCCGCACCACCTTCTTCCCGCCGGGGGCTTCACCGACCCGGACTACGCGGGCATCGGGCTCACCGAGGCGCAGGCGCGCGAGCGCGATCCGAGCTGCGTGGTAGCACGGGTGGACTACTCCAGCCTCGACCGCGCGGTGATCGACGATCGAGAGCGCGGCTTCCTGCTGCTCATCGCCGACCGCAGGCGCGAGCTCATTCTCGGGGCGCACGCGGTCGGCGAGAACGCGATCGAGGTCGTGCAGACGGTGACGACCGCTATGGCCGCCGGCATCGACGTGTCGACCCTCGCCGCCGTGAAGTTCGCGTACCCGACCTACAGCGCCGTCATCGGGCTCGTGGCGCGAAAACTGCTCGCCGAGGGGTAGGGCGCAGGGCGTCCGTCAATCGCTAGAACGGCGGCGGGTCGGCTTCGCGGCGGTAGCCGGTGGGGCTGGTCCAGACCGCCCGTTCCGCACCTGGGGGACGATCAACGCGCCACTTCGTTTGGTGCTTCATGGTGTGGTGCTTGCGGCAGCGGTGGGTGAGATTGTCTGCGGTTGTCTGCCCGCAATCGGCCCAGGCGGTTGTGTGGTCGAGGTCGCAGTTGATTGCGCGGCGGCCGCAGCCGGGGAAGTCGCAGGTGACCTGGGTGATCGCGAGCCACCGCTTCAGGGGTGCGGTTGACCGGTATTGCTTGGGGTCCATGCCGATGATGTCGCCGCTGATCGGGTCGGTGAGCAGCCGGGTGATGGATGGCGCGGTCGCGCACAGACGCCGGGCGGTCTCGAGGTCGATGGGGCCGACTCCCTCGAGCAGGGCCGGTTTGGTCGACTGGCCCAGCAGCGACAGGACGGGGATGGTCAACGCGACGGTGAACCCAACTTTCGACCCGCCATCGCTGCCAGCACCGGTGACCAGGTCGGTGAGCACGTCGGCGCGCAGCTGGGACATCGTGCGCAGTTCGTCGGCTTCGGTGAACAGCCCGAACGCGATCCCGTCAAGGTTCGCGGTGATACTCGCGAGCGCGTCGGCGGGCAGGAGCGCGTTCAGCCACCCCATGCCGTCGCGGTCGACCTCCGTCCACACCCCACGGCGAGTCTCGGCCGCCACGTGACGTTCGGCGAGGGTGTCGGCGTGCAACTTCTCCCGGACCGCCCGAGCACGGGAGCGGAACCGAGCCGGTGCGAGGGTGCGGGCGGCATCCACTATGCGGTCTTCGAACGCAGCCCAGTAGTCGGCGGGCAGCTCACTCGCAATCGACGCGGCTTCGCGAGCGTTCTGGGTGGAGACCTCGCCCTCGGAGAACCAGGCCCACACCCGCGGCAGCCGCTGGCGCAGGGTTGCCGCGACGTGGCCGTGGGCGCGCACTGTCGCCTCTGCGATGTTGAGGCGCACTGCGAGGTCGGCGGCTGCTGCGCGTTCGGCGTACTCGACGGCATCCCCGCGGAGCATCATCGCGTCGATGAACACCTCTGGATGCGCGGCGGCCTCGCGCATGGTGGCGTCGATCGCGCGGAACACCTCTGCCGACGCCCGCCACTGCGCCCGCTGCGCGACCTCAGCCTCAGCCATGCCGAACTCGACACGCGTGTCTGCGTTGGCTGGGTCGAGCAGGAGGGCTTCCATGAACACAGTCAACCATCGACCACCGACATTCACGCGCGAGAAAAGTGCCGATCAGGGGGCAGTTATCCACAGAGTTGAAACGAGCCATGGGCTGTGGAGGAGACGAGACGAAAGCTCCCAGAGCATCTGAGACCTGATCCGACCTACCGCCGCAGCGCGTTCCGCACGAGCGCGACCGCGTCGTCATCCGCGATGCCCAACTGGCGGATGCGATCGACGTACGATCGTGCTGCTACCTGCGCCTGCCGCTCGGCGGCATCTCCGTGCGCGCTCACGAAGCTGCCGTTGCGACCCCGCGTCTCGATGATGCCGTCCGTCTCGAGTTCGCGGTAGGCGCGCGCAACCGTGTTGGCCGCGAGGCCCAACTCATCGGCGAGTGCGCGCACGGTCGGCAGCCGGGCACCGGTGGCGAGCGCACCCGAGCGTGTGGCCTCGAGCACCTGGCTGCGCAGTTGCTCAAAGGGCGGGGTCGCAGACGCGGGATCGATCGTGAACATCGGTGTCACGCTACAGCTATCGTCGGGGGATGGAGTGGTCCCCCGAGTTGACCCGAACCGCGATTGCGGTCGTGGTTCTCGGCGCGATCACCACGACGGTGCTCCTCGGCTCGCGGGTGCGGGCATCCTGGGCACCGGTGCTCGCAGTGCTCCGCGCCGTCGTGCAGCTCGCGGCGATCGGGCTCATTCTCGGCGGGATCATCGCCGATCCGCTCTGGGTCGCCGTGGCAGTCTCCGTGATGTTCCTGGTAGGGGTGCTGACGGTCTCGGGGCGTCTCGGCTGGAGGCTCGCGCAGGTAGCCGCGATCGCGGCATCCATGGCGCTCGGGCTGCTCGTCGTGCTGGTCATCGTCTTCTGGACGGGCGCGATCGAATTCGCACCCAGGTACGTACTCGCCATCGGGGGCATCACCATCGGTGGAGTCATGCAGGTCGCAACGATCGGGGGGCGGCACCTTCACGAGGGCTTGATCTCGCGGTGGGATGAGGTGGAGGGCTGGCTCGCGCTCGGTGCGACTCGCAGGGAGTCGACAATCGACATCGCGCGGCGGTCCGTCTACTCCGCCCTGGTGCCGTCGACGGACCAGGCCAAGACGGCCGGGCTGGTGGCTCTGCCGGGTTCGTTCGTGGGTGCGATCTTCGGCGGGGCATCCCCACTGGAAGCCGCGCGCTTCCAGGTTGTCGTGTTCGCGGCGCTGCTGGCGGCGGCATCCATCACCGTGACGTTGCTGACCCGGATGCTCGCGCCGGTGCGCTTCAAGCCCGACCCGCGCTAGTTCGCCCAGATTTAGTCGTGCGCGCGGTGGATGAGCCGCGATAGCACGATGGCCGAGCGGGTGTGGTCCACGTTCGGGGCCACCCGCACACGCTCAAGCGCGACCTCGAGGCTCGGGATGTCACGCGAGCGCATGTGCACGATCGCGTCCGCCGAACCGGTCACCGTGCCGGCATCCACCACTTCGGGGATTCCGGAGAGGATGCGCCGCAGTTCTTCGGGCGCCACGGTGCCGCGGCAGAATAGTTCGACGTAGGCCTCGGTGGCGAGCCCGTCGACGGCGGGGTCGACCTGGATAGTGAAGCCGCGGATCACGCCGTCGGCGACCAGCCGGTCGACGCGGCGTTTCACCGCTGAGGCGGACAGCCCGATCACCTCGCCGATGTCGCCGTAGCCCGCCCGGGCGTTCTGGCGGAGTCGGTCGATGATCCCGTAATCAAGGCTGTCCATCATGCGAGCCTATGACGGTTTCGTGCGCGACGGTACCCCAATACGCAGCAATGGTGCGCTCCACGCCCCCACGTTGCTCATATCTGCGTGTGAAACTGGATGCATGACGATGGCTGACGCTTCCACCGCCGCCCAGGGCCGCACCGCGACGAAACGATCGGTACTGATGTGCCGCCCAGAGCACTTCACGGTGAACTACCGGATCAACCCGTGGATGCATCCGGAAGACCCCACGGACACCTCGCTCGCTGTGAAGCAGTGGGACGTGCTGTACCAGACCTATCTCGACCTCGGCTTCGATGTGCAGCTCATCGACCCCCTCGAGGGACTGCCCGACATGGTCTACGCGGCCAACGGCGGGTTCGTCATCGACAACATCGCCTACGGCGCCGCGTTCACGTACGAGCAGCGCCAGCCCGAGGGCCCCGCCTACATGGACTGGTTCCGCGACAACGGATACGAGGTGCGGGTTCCGCAGAACACCAACGAGGGTGAGGGCGACTTTCTCCTCGTGGGCGGCGTCATCCTGGCCGGCACCGGATTCCGCACGGACACCGCGAGCCACACCGAGGTCGCCGGCATCTATGGTCGCGAGGTCGTATCGCTCAACCTGGTCAACCCGAGCTTCTACCACCTGGACACGGCCATCGCCATCCTCGATGACACGAACATCGCCTATCTGCCGAGCGCCTTCGATGCGCCATCACTCGCCGAGATCCGCACGCGATTCCCGGATGCCGTGGTCGTCACTGAGGAGGACGCGGCCGTGCTCGGCCTCAACTCCTTCAGCGACGGCTACAACGTCGTCATCGCGTCGCGGGCCAAGGACTTCGAGCGCCAGCTGCGCGAACGCGGCTACAACCCGATCGGTGTCGACCTGAGTGAGTTGCTCCTGGGCGGCGGCGGGGTCAAGTGCTGCACGCTGGAGCTGCGGCGATGAGTTCCAACCCGCCGATCGAGGTTGTCGAGATCTCACCGACGAGTGATCACATCAGCGCCGCTGAAGCCATTGCCCTCGAGGAAGCTCATGCGGCGCACAACTACCACCCCTTGGAAGTGGTGGTTGAACGGGGGGACGGGGCGTGGGTAACCGACGTGGAGGGGCGGCGCTACCTCGACTGCCTCGCCGCGTACTCCGCGGTCAACTTCGGGCACGGGCATCCGCTGCTGGTCGCCGCTGCCAAGGAGCAGCTCGACCGCATCACCCTGACCAGCCGCGCGTTCCACAACGACCGGCTCGGCCCGTTCGTCACGGCGCTCGCCGAGCTGGCGGGCAAGGACATGGTGCTGCCGATGAACACCGGCGCCGAGGCGGTGGAGTCGGCGGTCAAGGTCGCTCGCGCCTGGGGTTACCGCGTGAAGGGCGTCGCGGCCGATAAGGCAACCATCATCGTGGCCGATGGCAACTTCCATGGCCGCACCACCACGATCATCAGCTTCTCCAACGATCCGGATGCCCGCGCCGACTTCGGACCGTTCACCCCCGGCTTCGTAAGCGTGCCGTACGGTGACGCGGCAGCCCTCGAAGCCGCGATCGACGAGACCACCGTCGCCGTACTGCTCGAGCCGATCCAGGGCGAGGCGGGCATCGTCGTGCCGCCCGCGGACTACCTTCCTGCCGTGCGCGCGATCACCGCGACGCACAACGTGCTGTTCATCGCGGACGAGATCCAGTCCGGCCTCGGTCGCACCGGAGCCACCTTCCAGTGTGACAACGTGGGCGTCGTGCCCGACCTCTACCTGCTCGGTAAAGCCCTCGGCGGCGGCATCGTTCCGGTCTCCGCCGTGGTTGGCAACGCGGACATCCTCGGGGTGCTCAAGCCGGGCCAGCACGGCTCGACCTTCGGCGGCAACCCGCTCGCGGCATCCGTTGGCCTGGCGGTTGTCGAGTTGCTGAAGACCGGCGAATACCAGGAGCGCGCCCGGATGCTGGGCGAGCGCCTACAGGCCGACCTGCGCCTGCTCATCGGCCAGGGCATCGTGGCGGTGCGTGGCGCGGGGCTCTGGGTGGGCATCGACATCGATCCAGCGCTGGCCACCGGCCGCGAGGTGTGCGAGTTGCTCATGGAACGTGGCGTGCTCGCCAAGGACACCCACGGATCCACCATCCGCCTCGCCCCGCCGATCGTGGTCGAGGCCGAGGAACTGGACTGGGCGGTCGACCAACTCGAGGCCGTGCTCGAGGAGCTGCGCGCCCGGTAACCCGGTCTGTGCACCCTCGTGCTGCGCCGCCGAACGCCGATAGGCTGGCGGCGCCTGCCGAGTCCCGCGGCGGCGCAGGATAGGAGCCACCGTGTTCATCTTCGCCATCATCTTCGCCATCGCCGGCATCATCGCGCTTGTGGTTGCGGGCGGCAACGCCAAGGCTCGCGTGGTCGCGAGCGGCGAGGCTCCGGTCGGCAGCGCCTTCCGACGCGGCGGCAACGTGACCTTCTCGCGGGCGGCGCGCTGGCTCGCCATCCTGCTGTTCCTGCTTGCCGTGATCTTCGTGCTGTTCAGCTCGTTCTTCCGCCAGGACGTGGGCCAGGCCAACGTGCTCCGCGACTGGACCGGCAACATCGTGGGCTACGAGACCCAGAGCGGCCTGCACCCGAAGGCGCCGTGGGTCGACCCGGTCACCTTCGACGTGCGCAACCAGCGCGCGGTGTTCGTCACTGAGCAGAACTCCGGCGAAGGCGACAACATCGGCGGCTCGCCCGACGGACCCCAGATCACTGTGCAGGACAAGGAGGGTGTGACCGCGAACATCGACATCGCCATCCGGTACTCGCTCAAGCCCGACTCCGTGATCGACATCTACAGCCAGTACCAGAACGAGGAGAACCTGCGCACTCGGCTGATCTTCAACGACATCCGCTCGGTGGTGCGCTCGGTGCCCGGCCAGTTCACGACGATCGAGATGTTGACCGACCGCAATGCGGTGCAGGAGGGAATCCTCAAGGCACTCGAGGCGCGCTGGGAAGACGACGGCATCATCGTGGAGGATGTCGCGCTGCAGGAGATCCGCTACGGCGAGCAGGTGACCAACGCCTACGCCGCTGCGCAGGAGGCCAACATCAACGTGCAGACCGAGACAGCCAAGCTCGAGGCGGCCAAGGTCTCCGCCCAGCAGAAGGTCGTGCAGGCCCAGGCCGAAGCGGATGCCAACGCGATTCTCAACGCCAGCCTCAGCACCGCGATCCTGCAGCAGCGCTACCTCGACACCCTCAAGGAGCTCGCCCAGGCCGGCAACCTCGTGGTCGTTCCGGAGGGCTTCAACGGGCTGGTGAACGTCGGCCGGTAGCGTGGGCGCATGAGCCTGCCGCGTAGCCTGCCCGCGTCCACCGCCTATCCGCTGCGCGGAGGGCCGGTGCTGCGCTGGGGTGTGCTCGCACCCGGCGTGATCGCGGGTGACTGGGTCGAAACCGTGCACGCGAACACCGACCAGCGCGTGGTCGCGGTCGCCTCGCGCACCCGGTCCCGCGCCGAAGCGTTCGCTGCGACCCACGGCATCGAGCGGGTGCACGAGCACTACGAGGCGCTCGTCGGCGACCCTGGCGTCGACGTGGTCTACATCGCGGCGCCACACACCGAGCATCACCGCCTCGCGCTGTTGGCGATCTCCGCGGGCAAGCACGTGCTCATCGAGAAGCCGATCGCGGTCACCGAGCGCGAAGCCGCCGAGATAGCGGATGCCGCCCGAGCCGCCGGCGTCTTCGCCATGGAAGCCATGTGGTCGCGCTTCCTGCCCCAGACCACGGTGATCGCGACCCTCCTGCGCGACGGGGTGCTCGGCGCCCCGCGACTGGTCACGGCGGACTTCGGTGGGCGCTTTGACTTCGACCCACATGGGCGTGCGTTCAACCCCGCCCTCAGCGGCGGCTCCATGCTCGACCTCGGCGTCTACTCGCTCTGGTTCACCACCTTCGTGCTCGGGGAGCCGGCGGGCGTGACCGCGAGAGGCAGCCTCGCCGTGACAGGAGTCGACGAGCAGGCCACGGTGCTCCTCGACTACGGCAATGCCCTCGGAGTCGCGAGCTCCAGCATGGTCGTGGACACGGCGGTGACCGCGGTGGTGAACGGGCAGGATGCGCGGCTCGAAGTCGACGGGCCGTTCTGCGCGCCGGGCGGGTTCCGGCTCGTGGCGGGTGATGAGCAGCTCCGCTACGACGACCCGAACGCGTTCACCTGGCGCGCCGGACTCTGCTACCAGGCCACGGCGGTTGCCGCGCACGTCGCGGCCGGGCTGACCGAGGCGCCGGAGCATCCGCTGTGTGCCAGCCTGCGCGTGCTGCGCATCATCGACGAAGCGCGGCGCCAGCTCGGCTACCGGTTCGCCGGCGAGGCCTGAGGTTCGGGACGGGGCGGGGCGTTACCTAAGCTGGGCGCATGGCGCAGCATCCACTCTCCGCGATCCGGGTGCGGATGCGTGCGCGGGACAGGGCGGAGCCCCATCGCGTGTCGAGTCCGCTCGAGCTGCTGTTCGACCTGACCTTCGTCGTCGCGATCGCGCAGGTGGCGGCCCAACTCGCCCACTCGATCGCAGAGGGACACGAACTCAGCTCCGTCTTCCCGTACCTGATGGCGTTCTTCGCCATCTGGTGGGCCTGGATGAACTTCACCTGGTTCGCGAGCGCCTACGACACGGATGACGTGCCCTACCGCCTGCTTACCATGCTGCAGATGGGTGGCGTGCTAACCCTTGCGGCCGGAGTAGGACCGGCGGTGGCGGACCAAGACTACCGCACGATCACCATCGGCTACGCGATCATGCGCGTCGCCCTTGCGGCCCAGTGGCTGCGGGCCGGAATCGAGCACCCGGAGGGCCGCAAGACCGCGATCCGTTATGCGGGCGCGGTGGTGGTGGTGCAGTTGCTCTGGTGGTCGCGGCTGTTGCTGCCCGACCCGTTCGGCATCATCTTCCTCGTGCTGGCCGCGATGGAACTGAGCATCCCGCCATGGGCGGAGCGCACGGGGCGTACGAACTGGCATCCGCACCACATCGCCGAGCGCTATGGGCTGTTCACGATCATCCTGCTCGGGGAGAGTGTGCTCGCCGCCACTGCCGGAGTGCAGGGCTCGGTGAACACCGGCGACGCCGGCTGGCCACTCATCGGGATCGCCGTGAGTGGTCTGGTGCTGCTGTTCGCCCTGTGGTGGCTCTACTTCCTCGAGCCCGCGGGTGGAGGGCTGGAGGCCAAGCGCCACCTGTCGTTCCTGTGGGGCTACGGCCACTACGGCATCTTCGCGTCACTCGCCGCGATCGGCGCAGCCCTCGAGGTCGCGGTGGAGATGGCCGGTCACCACACCGAGGTCTCTGCGAGCGCGGTCGGACTCGCCCTTGCGGTTCCCGTTGCCGTCTTCCTGGGGCTGCTCTGGGGGCTCAACGCACCGCTGCTCGAACGCAACGCGATCCGTCCGGTGGTCATCCTGCCGGCGGCGGCGCTGGTTGTCTTCGTAGGTCTGGCGGCCGACGCGCTCGGGGTTATTGCGGCTGTCGCCCTCATCGCACTGCTGTGCGCTGCGGTCGTGGCCGTCACGCTCCTGAAGCAGGCGCGTGCCGCCCATGCCTGACGCGGCATCGCTCGACGCTGCGGACCCGCTCGCCGCCTACCGCGAACAGTTTCTTGCGGCACCCGGCGTGGTCGCCTACCTCGACGGAAACTCCCTGGGGCGCCCGCTCGCCGCATCCCGTGCCCGCATTGCGGCATTTGTGGACGAACAGTGGGCCGGCCGGCTGATCCGCGGCTGGGACGAGGGCTGGATCGACCTGCCACTGCGCATCGGAGACGATCTTGGTCGCGTGGCCCTTGGTGCCTCCGCCGGGCAGGTCTCCATCGGTGACTCCACGACGGTGCTGCTCTACAAGCTCATTCGCGCCGCCGTCGACGATCGCCCCGGGCGCACCGAGATCGTGATCGATCGCGGCAACTTCCCCACCGACCGCTACGTCGTGGAGGGAATCGCGGCCGAGCGCGGCCTTGCCGTGCGGTGGATCGAGGGTGCGCCAGTCACGGCGGCGGATGTCGAGGCCGTCGTCAGCTCGAACACCGCGCTGCTCGTGCTCAGCCACGTCGACTACCGTTCGGCGCACGTCGCGGACGTTGCCGCCATCACCACCCTCGCGCACGACGCCGGGGCGCTCGTGCTGTGGGATCTCTGCCACTCCGTGGGCGTGCTGCCGATCGCGCTCGACGACTGGGGAGTCGACCTCGCGGTCGGCTGCAGCTACAAGTACCTCTGCGGCGGGCCCGGCTCCCCGGCGTTCGCCTACGTGGCTCGCAGCCTGCAGGGTTCACTGCGGCAGCCGATCCAGGGCTGGCTCGGCAGCAGCACACCCTTCGAGATGGGGCAGGGGTACCAGTCGGCCGAGGGCATCCGGGGCTTTCTCAGCGGCACACCCCCGGTGGTCGGGATGCTGGCGATGCAGGACATGATCGGCATGCTCGACAAGGTGGGCATCCCCGCCGTTCGCGCCAAGTCGATCGCGCTGACCGAGTTCGCGATCGCGCTCGCGGATGACCTGCTGCCGGGCTCGACGCTCGCCTCACCGCGCGACCCCGCGGTGCGTGGTAGTCACGTGACCCTGGACGACGACCGCTACGCCGCGATCATGCCCGCCCTGTGGGAGCGTGGCGTGATCCCGGACTTCCGACGGCCGAACGGTATCCGCCTCGGGCTCTCGCCGCTGTCCACGAGCTTTGTCGAGGTCGAGGCCGGGGTGCGAACGATCGCGGAATTGGTACCATAACAGTACCGTGAGTGGTACCGTCGATGCATGGCAACGAATCTGCGTCTGCGCCCCGCGATGGAAGCTGCGCTGCGGGAAGAGTCCGAGCGCACCGGGTGCTCCCAGCAAGAGATCATTCGCCAGGCGCTTGAGCAGTTTCTCGGCGAGAGCAAGCCGCCGGCCGCACGCGGCAGTATTGCGGATCTGCTCGCGCGCGGCGTGCTCAAGCCTGCGACCCCGTACCGACGGCCGCACCGGTTGCTCAAACTCCCGGAGGGCGTCACCTCGCTTGACCTGCTGGACCGCGAAGATCGCTTCTGATGCGCGTCTACATGGATAGCAGCGCCCTCGCTAAACGGTCGTTGGACGAACCGGAGTCGGCACGATTGGAGGAGGCGATCGAGCGTCTGGCGCAGGAGGGCAACGCTTTACTGTCGTCGGCCCTGACCTGGATCGAGCTCACTCGAACGTTGCGTTCACGACTAGAAGACGAGCCCCCGGCTGAAGTTGCGGAGCTCGTCGACGCTGCGCTGACGGGAGTGCTCGAGTATCCGATCGACGAGCAGGTCGTAGGGCTAGCGCGAAGGATCGGCCCGTCGACCCTCCGGAGTCTCGACGCCATCCACCTCGCGACGGCGACCCTGCTCGACGTCGACCTCGTCTGCGCCTACGACAAGCGGCTGCTGCAATCGGCGAGTGAGCTCGGGTTCCGCACCATTTCGCCCTAGGGGTGCGGGCTACGCGCGCTCAGTCGGAGCCAATGCCGCCCAGACGGCGAGGAGCACCGGGGCGAGCGGAGACCCGACGATCGAGCCTGGCCGCGCTCGGTCATCCTCTATAGTTGACACATCAACTCAAGGGAAGGGTCGCCCCGTGACCATCGCTGTCTGGATCGCCTCGGCATTGCTCGCTCTCGCCAACCTCGGCGCGGGCGGATTCAAACTGCTGCGCCCCAAGCCGAAGCTCGTCGAGGTGCAGCCGTGGACGAACGACTTCGGCGCTGCGCAGATCAAGGGGATCGGTGCGCTTGAGGTTCTGGCTGCGGTCGGGCTCATCCTGCCGCCGCTCACCGGCATCGCCCCGATTCTCGCCGCCTTCGCCGCCGTGGGCGTCGTGATTCTGCAGGCGGGTGCCATCGCGACGCACGTGCGTCGTCACGAGAGCATCGTTCCGAACATCGTGCTGGTGCTTCTCGCGGCGTTCGTCGCGGTCGGTCGCTTCCTCGGGTTCTAGCGCGGCTAGCCTTGGTCTCGTGACGGTACTCACGCAGGATCTGCTCGACCGCATCCGCTCGCGCGCCGCCGGGTACGACCGCGACAATGCGTTCTTCACCGAGGACCTGGACGAGCTGCGGGTCGCCGGCTACCTGAAGCCGCGCTCCCTGCTCGAGACCGCACAGGACCAGCGGATGCTGGCGGCCTACGCTCCGGCGACGGCGCTCGGTATCAACATGCACCTGGTCTGGACCGGGGTCGCCCGGGTGCTGCACGACCGTGGCGACTCCTCGCTGGACTGGGTGCTCGCCGATGCCGAGGCCGGCGAACTCTTCGCGTTCGGCAACAGCGAGGCCGGCAACGACCTGGTGCTGTGGGACTCGACCACCACCGCAGAAACCGTCGATGGCGGTTACGCGTTCACGGGTACCAAGATCTTCACGTCGCTGGCCCCGGCCTGGACTCGGCTCGGCATTTTCGGAAGGCACGGCGACGAGTTAGTGCATGGTTTCATCACGAGGGATGCCCCTGGATGGTCCATGCTCGACGACTGGAACCCGCTCGGCATGCGGGCGACCCAGAGCAACTCAACCCGACTCGACGGGGCGATCGTCAGCACCGAGCGGGTGGCGCGCATCCTGCCGGTCGGTCCGAATGCAGACCCGTTCATCTTCGGCATCTTCGCGAACTTTCTGCTGCTGATCGGCTCGGTCTACGCGGGTCTGGCCGACCGCGCACTCGAGCTCGGGGTGGAGGCGGTGAAGCGCAGGAAGAGCCTCAAGACCGGGCTCAGTTACGACCAGGATCCGGACTTCCGCTGGCGCATCGCGGATGCTGCCCTCGCGCTCGACGCGCTGCGTCCGCAGCTCGAATCCCTGGCAGTGGATGTCGATGCCGTCGCCGACCACGGTGCGGAGTGGTTCCGCCTCCTCACGGGAGCCAAGCACCGGGCCACGGAGACCGCGCGGTATGTGGTGGACCAGGCCATGCGATCGGCCGGCGGGAGTGGCTACCGCGCCGACGGTGAGCTGGCCCGGCTGCAGCGGGATGTGCTGGCCGGCATCTACCACCCGAGCGACACCGAGTCGGTGCACTCGACGGTCGCTACGAACCTGCTCGGCCCGCTCTAGCCGTCCCCGGTTTCAGTCCGCGGCCTGCTGGAGCCAGGACTCGATGCCGCTGACGTGCACGGTCACCCAGGATCGGGTGATCTCAGCGTCGTGGTTCGCCAGCGCATCCACGATCGCGGCGTGCTCGGCCAGCGTGCGCGCGGTGGATCCATCCTGGGTGAGGCCGCGCCACACCCGCGCACGGGTCGTCTCACTCGACAGGGCGTCGAGCAGGCTCGCGAGGTACCGGTTGCCGCTCGCCTCGGTGATCAGGCGATGGAACTCGATGTCGTGGGCAACCAGCTCGGCAAGGGGTGTGGACTCGTCGACCTCGGTGAGGAGCGCACGCAACCGTGCGACCTGACCCTCGGT
>JBDUEC010000017.1:0-19200 GCA_040002655.1 Rhodoglobus sp.
ACGTCTGATTTACAGTCAGATCCCTTTGGCCGCTTGGGTAACTTGCCGGGGCGCTTCCGACCACGTGCGGTCACCTGTCCGAAGGCGCTGAACAAGGATACAAGCTTGAACGGGGCGTGAAGAACCACGCGTAAGATCGGCGTGACTCTAGGAGGTGTCGCCATGCCCGGAATCAACGAGGTCGCCGAGCTGGCCGGCGTTTCCACCGCCACGGTCTCGCGCGCGTTGAGCGGCAACGGCCACGTCTCGGAGGCCACCCGCCAGCGGGTGCGGGCCGCGGCCCTCGAACTCGAGTACGTCGTGTCATCGAATGCCTCGAGCCTCGCCACCGGGCGCACCAAGAATGTTGGCGTCGTCATCCCGTTTCTCAACCGTTGGTTCTTCAGCTCGGTCGTCGAGGGCGCGGAGCAGGCCCTGCTCTCGCACGGCTACGACCTCACGCTCTACAACCTCAGCGGCGGCGGCGAGGAACGGCGCAGCGTGTTCGAGCACTTCCTGCTGCGTAAACGAGTGGATGCCGTGATCGCGATCTCCCTCGAACTCACCGCGAGCGAGGTGAGCCGCCTGCTCGACATGAACAAGCCGATCGTGGGCGTCGGCGGCCCCCTGCCCGGAGTGCGCACCCTGAGCATTGACGAGGTCGAGGTCGCCCGCCTGGCCACAGAGCACCTGCTCTCACTCGGTCACCGCACCATCGCGCACATCGGCGGCAACCCGTCCACAGAGATGGACTTCCACGTACCCACCAACCGCCGGGTCGGCTACGAGGCGGCGCTCGAGGCGGTCGGCATCCCGGTGGACCCCGAGCTGTTCCGGCCGGCCGACTTCACGCTGCAGGGCGGCTACGCCGCGGCCAAGCAGCTGTTCGGCAACCCGCGCAAGCGCCCCACGGCGGTATTCGCGGCATCCGACGAGATGGCGATCGGCACGATTCTCGCGGCGCGCGACATGGGGTTGCACGTGCCAGACGACGTCTCGGTGATCGGCGTAGACGGCCACGACCTCAGCGAGTTCTTCGGCCTCTCCACCATCTCGCAGAACCCGGCGGACCAGGGGCGCAAGGCCGTCGAGATCCTGATGGACCAGCTGCACCCGGGCACCCGCGAGCGCTCGCTCAACACCCCACTCGAGTTCGAACTCATCGTGCGGTCGAGTACCGCTCGCCCGAACCCCACGCGCTCTTAGTCGTCTGCTGCGGCTTTCGCGTACTTGTTGGCAGCGGATGCCACGGCCACCGCATAGCTGGGTGCGGAGTTGTAGGCGGCTATCGCCGCCCGCCACCCGGGCTGCGTCACCAGTTCCCCGCTCGCGCGGCACAGGTAGTTCGCAGCGGACATGGCGGAGTCGTCGAGGTTCTGGATGTCCAGGGTGCCATCGCCGTTGGCATCCGTCGCCCAGCTCGCCCACGACTCCGGCGTGAACTGCATCGGCCCGGCCGCCCGGTCGTTCTTCGCGGTGCCGTCGACCGCACCCTTGTCGGTGTCGTCGCCGATCGGCACACCGTAGATCGCAGGCGTGACAGTACCGTTCGCCGCGACCGATGAGCCGTCGTGCCGCCCGTGGTCGCTCTCGACCTTGCCGATGGCGGCGAGGGTGTTCCAGCCGATTCCGCACTCGGGGCTGAGCTGGGCCTCCTGCAGGGCGGCGCCAGCGTAGGCCGCGAGCGCGCGCTCCGGAATGCCGGTGGCGGCGGAGGTCGTGGCGACCCAGTCGGCATCCGGCATCCCGGCCGTGCCCGGCAAGGTGGGTGCGGTCGACAGGGGTGGCAGTGGGGCGGGCGCCGCATACGGTGGGCGGCCATCGCCGTCTCCCGAGCCGGCGGTGAGCAACTGCGGGGCGAGCACCACCATCACGGTCACGAAGGCCGCGACTCCGACCGCGCCGGCCGCGAGCGTGACGAGTACCTGTTTGCGCGTGAGCATCGGTTCATCCCATCACACCGCCCTGTGATATCACCACCCTCGACTGATATCATGTGCGGATGAAACAGCTGTTGCTCCGCGTCGACGACGAGTTGCACGCCCGTCTCGCCGCCCAGGCCCGCGCCCTTGGCAAGTCGGTCAATGCGCTCGCCAACGAGATCCTCGGACTGGGTATTGACCCCTCGAACCTGACCCGTCGTGATCGGCTCGAATTGAAGCTCATGGTGCTGGGGGAGATACGTGGAACCTTCGAGCCAGAGCCCGAGCTCCGTCCAATTTCCCAGGCCGACCTGGACTCGCTGCGAGATCGCGCGCTCGCCTCACTGCGTGGAGTCGGGCCGATCGCCGACGAACTCATCGACTACGAGCGGGGCGAACGGTGATCGTCTACGTCGACTCCTCTGCGGTGGTGCGCTCCTACCTGCCCGACGAACCCGACCACGATACTTTTCGCGAGCTGGTCGCGGGACCGACCACCACGATCACCGGATCGTGGACACGGATCGAGGTAACCGGCTCGCTGGTGCGTGCGGCACGGGCTGGGCGCACCGACGTAAGTGCCGCGCTCGAGTTCTTCCGGCGTGAGACTGCTCCCGGCAGCGGGCCACTACTCGTCGTCGATGTGAGCCAGGCCGACATTGAGGGCCGGGCACTGCAGATAGTTCGCGATACCGGCATCCGCTCAATGGATGCCTGGCACCTTGCGTGTGCCGCCATCGCCACCGATGCGCTCAGGGAACCCGGCGAGGAGCGAGCCTTCGCTACGAGGGACAACGCGCAGGCCGACATCGCCCGCAGCCTCGGATTCACCATCGTCTGAGCGCTCGCGAACTACCATGGGTCACATGGCAGATTCCACTTTCGACATCGTCAGCAAGGTCGACCACATGGAGGCCGAGAACGCCGTCAACCAGGCGCAGAAGGAGATCCTCACGCGCTACGACTTCAAGGGCGTCGGCGCTTCGGTTGAGTGGAGCGGCGAGAAGCTGCTGCTCAAGGCCAGTGCCGAGGAGCGGGTTAAGGCTGTGCTCGAGGTCGTCGAGGCGAAGTTCATCAAGCGCGGCATCACCCTGCGCAGCCTCGACAGTGGCACCCCGTACCCGAGCGGCAAGGAGTACCGCATCGAGGTCACCATCAAGAACGGCATCTCCTCAGAGGATGCCAAGAAGGTCGCCAAGATCATCCGCGACGAAGGTCCCAAGTCGGTCAAATCGCAGATCCAGGGCGACGAGCTCCGGGTCTCATCGAAGAGCCGCGACGACCTGCAGGCCACCATGGCACTGCTCAAGGGGCAGGATCTTGACGTGGCACTGCAGTTCGTCAACTTCCGTTGATGAATGCCCTCCGCTGACGATCTGAGGGAACTTGAACGTCGGGCATACTCGCGCGACGTAAACGCCAACGACCGCACCGCGGCTGAGCTCGAGCTCGCCCAGCTGCAGGCGGACGCAATGGGTCCGTCGGACGCGACATTCGCCCTGCCTCCGCTTGCACGGCGACCCTCCGTTCTACCGGTGGTCGCTCTCGGTGGTCTGACCGCCCTCGTCTTGGTCGGGGCGATCATCGCGTCCGCACCGCACGGCTCACTCGATGTTTTCGGAACTCCGCAGGCACAGGCAGATCTCGGTGCACCCGATTGGATGTCATCGATTGGGGACCTGAACGGCCTGCAGGACCGCATCCTGCCGGACACTTTCCGGCTGCTCGCAACTGATCGGGGCTGGGATGTCTTCGCCTTCCGCACCGAATCCGGCCAGGTCTGTCTCTGGACCTTGGACGAGCGGGGCGGTGGCGGAAGCTGCGTGTCGGAGGCCCAGTTTCGATCGAGCGGGCTGCAGTCTTCGACGAGCAGGCGAGATGGCACCGCAAACGAGTACCTGACTGTCTTTTGGGGCCCCACTGGTGAACTGCGGGCCTACGACCTCCCAGCCGACCAAGTGATAGAACGCGGATTGGAACTGCAACCGTGAGTGACTTGACTCCGTACACCCCGTTCCGTCCGGACTTCGAGTTCGTCGGGCATCCGATGCCCTCGACCGTGCCCGCAGGCCTCAGCCTCGAACTGAGTCGCGCCAAGCTTCTGGACGGCAAGGAAGCCCAGCTCGATGAGTGGATGCAGATGCTCACCGATCGCTACGAGGAATGTGTGGCGACTCTCGCGAACGAGCGCGCCGCGTTCGAGGCGACGTTCAAGCACACCGAGGCCGACGGCTCGGTGTGGATGTACCACCTGGCGGTGATGGGTACGGAGGGCGGCGGGCTCGACACCACGAATCCGGTGGATGCCGCCCACGAGGACTTCGCGAAACGCACCAAAGAGCGCGGCTGGGAGGAGCTGCAACCGCTCTTCATGCTCGGACCGACCGCGATCATCGACGCCATGGCGCGCTTCGGCCGCACGGGCTCCGCGGAGTGACTAACCTGTTGCTGGGCCCCCGCTGAGCAGTCCGCCGGATTGCGAAGCAATCTGGCGGCGGCTCAGTAGGGGACTTCGAGCGAGATGGAAGACGGCGGATGGTTCAGCGTGACGTCGGCCGTCATCGTCTGGGTCGCAGACTTCGTCATCAAGGTCGTGGCGGTGATCTTCGTGCCGCGCAATCGCCGACCCCAGACGGCGACGGCGTGGTTGCTCGCGATCTTCCTGTTGCCGTCGTTCATCGGAGTGGCCCTCTTCCTGTTGTTCGGCAGTCGCCGTCTGCCGCGCAAGCGCCGCCAGCGCCAGCGCGAGATCAACAAGTACATTCTCGAGACCACGGAGGGCATCGAGGATGTCAGCCGTGACGATCCGTGGCCGCCCTGGCTCGAACCCATCGTCGACCTCAATCGGCGCCTCGGCGCCATGCCGCTTGTGGGCGGGAATACCGCCAGGCTCTATCCGCACTATGAGGAGACCATCGCGGAGATGACGGATGCCGTTGGCACCGCCAAGAAGTACGTGCACGTGGAGTTCTACATCCTTGCTTTCGACCCCACGACGAAGCACTTCTTCGCGGCCCTCGAGGCCGCGGTGAAGCGCGGCGTCACTGTGCGGGTGCTACTCGACCACGTTGCCAGCCTGCGATCCCCGCACTATCTGCGCACCATCCGCCAGCTGAAGCGCATTGGCGTGCAGTGGAAGCTCATGTTGCCCCTGCAGCCGTGGCGGGGACGGTTCCAGCGCCCCGACCTGCGCAACCACCGCAAGATCCTGGTGATCGACGGGATCGTCGCGTTCACGGGGTCGCAGAACATGATCGACTCGAGCTACAACAAGCACGTCAACATCCGCCGCGGTTTGCATTGGAAGGACCTGATCGCGCGCTTCGACGGTCCGATCGTTGCCGGCATCAATGCCCTCTTCGTGACCGACTGGTACAGCGAGACGGGCGAACTGCTGCTGCGCGAAACGGATGTAGCACCGCGACCGAAGCGAGTGAACACGGTAGATGCCCAGGTCGTGCCGAGCGGACCGGGCTTCGAGGGCGAGAACAACCTGCGCCTGTTCAACTCACTGATGTACGCCGCCACCGAGAAGATCATGGTGGTGAGCCCGTACTTCGTGCCAGACGAGTCGATGCTCTACGCGATCACGACCGCCGCGCAGAGCGGCATTGACGTGCAGCTCTTCGTCTCGGAGGTCGGCGACCAGTTCGTCACGTTCCATGCGCAGCGCAGCTACTACGAGCAGTTGCTCAAGGCGGGCGTGCGCATCTGGCTGTACAAGGCGCCGACGGTGCTGCACTCCAAGTTCTTCACCATCGACGACGAGGTGGCGGTGATCGGCTCGAGCAACATGGACATGCGCTCGTTCAGCCTCAACCTGGAGATCTCGGTGATGGTGCGCGGCGCAAGTTTCGTCGACCAGCTACGCGAAGTGCAGGAGACCTATCGCGAGCTCAGCCGCGAGCTCACCCTCGAGGAGTGGGTGAACCGCCGCTGGTACTCGAAGGTGTTCGACAACGTCGCACGCCTGACGGCAGCGGTGCAGTAGCCACTACTTGCGGAGTTCAGTCAGTTCCTCGGCGACATACTCGTCGTCGGGCTGGTCGATGAGTAACTGCTCCTGGATGGCCAGGGCCTCGTCCACCCGGCCGAGGGAGCGCAGGCAGCGCGCGACCGCCCACTTCGCCATGTGCTGCTGCTCGGCGGTGCCGGTGTCCAATGCCGCGGCGAGGGCCGCCTCGAACTCCGCCAGGGCGGCGTCGTAGCTGCCCGAGTCGTGCAGATTCCAGCCGCGGTTGTTGTGCAGCGACACGGCCCAGCGGCGGGTGCGGGCATCCGTTGTCGCGTCCGTCGTCGCGAGTGCGCGATCGGTCCACGCCGCGGAGTTCTCGGGGTCGGCGATCGCGAGCATGTGCGCGGCATCCACTGTCAGGAAGTCATGGCCGATCAGCTTCGCGCGGTCCAGCGCGATCTCGAACTTGGGCACGGCCTCGAGCGGATGCCCGGACGAGTTGAGCACGCGCCCGCGCTCCAGCGCCACCCGCACCGCAACCACGCCCTCTGCGGTATCGATCGCGTCGAGCACGGCGTCGGCTTCGTCGAACCGGCCTTGAAGGCCGAGGGACCGGGCCACCTGCGTCTCGAGCTCGGCCTTCTGTGTCGCGCGGGCGGCAGCCGAAGCGGCACGCAGCCGCTCCTCGGATGCGGACGGGTCACCGAAGTCCCACAGCTCGTCGAGCTGGGCCTGGTCGAGACGATCGGTCACGCGACCATTTTATTCATCGGGGCCCGCGACGATCAGGCCTGGTTGGAGATCTTAACCATTTCGTCGCGCGGCACGACCTTGATGCGCGTGCGGCCGGCCTTCTCCCCGAGCGCAAGCTCGTGCTGGTCGAGGTTGTGCCAGCCGTCGAGGTTCGTGTACTCGATGCCTCGGCTCTGGAGCAGGTCGACGATTGCCTGTTCCTCCGGGTGCGCGGGCGACCACCAGTTGGCCTGGCCGTTCAGCACATGCTTGATGGTCTCCATCGCGTCGCTCTTGGTATGGCCGATCAGGCCCACCGGACCACGCTTGATCCAGCCCGTGGCGTACACCCCGTTCACGCGCTCGTCGTTGTCATCGAGCACCTGCCCCTCGCGGTTCGGGATGACGCCGCGCTTCTCGTCGAACGGAATGCCATCGAGCGGCGAACCGAAGTACCCCACCGCGCGGTACACGGCCTGGGCCGGCACCTCGCGGATCTCACCGGTACCCACAACACCACCCTGCCCGTCGGGCCGGGTGCGCTCGTAGCGGAAGGCCGTCACGCCATCCTCACCGACTACCTCGACCGGCTTCGCGAAAAAGTGCAGGTGCAGGCGACGAGATGCCGCACCGGTCTCGCGCGCGCGCCACTGGGTGAAGACCTTGTCGATCACGAAGACCTGCTTGTTCGACTCGATCGCGGCTTTCGAGGCGTCGTCGTAGTCGAAGTCCTCGTCGTGCACGATCATGTCCACGTCGCGCAGCTCGCCCAGCTCACGCAACTCCAGTGGGGTGAACTTCACCTGCATCGGGCCGCGGCGTCCGAACACGTGCACGTCGGTGATGGGGCTCGCGGCCAGCCCGTCGTAGACGTTCGCCGGAATCTCGGTTGGCAGCAGGTCATCCGCATGCTTGGCCAGGATGCGCGCCACATCGAGCGCGACATTGCCGTTTCCGATGACAACGGCACTGGTCGCCGTCAGCGGCCAGTCGCGTGGGAAGTCCGGGTGGCCGTCGTACCAGCTCACGAAGTCGGCTGCACCGTAGCTGCCCGGCAGGTCGATGCCCGGGATGTCCAGCGGTGCATCCTTGATCGCCCCGGTCGAGAAGATCACGGCGTTGTAGTGCTGCTTGAGGTCGTCGAGGGTGACATCCCGCCCGTACCAGACGTTGCCGAACAGGCGGATGCGACCGGTGTCGAGCACCTCGCGCAGGGCGGTGATGATGCCCTTGATGCGCGGGTGGTCGGGGGCGACGCCGTAGCGCACCAGCCCGTAGGGGGCGGGCAG
The DNA here is from genome assembly GCA_040002655.1 of Rhodoglobus sp. Classification (GTDB taxonomy): domain Bacteria; phylum Actinomycetota; class Actinomycetes; order Actinomycetales; family Microbacteriaceae; genus Rhodoglobus. The sequence goes on from JBDUEC010000017.1 coordinate 7,878, forward strand.
CTGCTCGAACAGGTCGATCGACACGTCGAATTGCTTCTCCGCTTTGAGAAGGATGTCGGCGGCATAGATGCCGGCGGGTCCTGCGCCGACGATGGCCAGGCGAAGCTTGGTCACGGGGTTCCGTTCGGGGTCAGTAGCGAGGGGTCAGTTGCTGCGTTCGACGATCGACTCGGCGAAACGGGTGAGGGCCTTCTTCACGGGGCCCTCAGGGAGTGGTTCGAGGGCCTCGACGGCGGAGTTTGCCCAGCGGTGCGCCTCTTCGAGCGTGCGGGTGGTCACCGGGTGGGCGCGCAGCTCCGCGATGGCGGCCGTGATGTCAGCGTCGTCGCCCTCCGCATAGAAGGCCGTGGTGATGTCACGCTCGATGCGGCGCAACAGGTCGTCGGCATCCTGGTCGGTCTTGGCGAGTTCGCGCAGGTAGAGCAGCGGCAGGGTCGCGACGCCCGCGCGCAGGTCGGTGCCGGGCACCTTGCCGGTCTGGTCAGCCTCGGCGGACAGGTCGATCACGTCATCGATGAGTTGGAACGCCACACCGATGCGCTCACCGAACTTCTCGACCGGCTCCTGGTACTCCTTGGGGGCGTTCGAGAAGATCACGCCCACCTGTGCAGCGGCGCTGATCAGGGAACCCGTCTTGTCGGCGAGCACCTGGATGTAGTGCGCGATCGGGTCCTCGTCGTTGCGGGGTCCGATGGTCTCGTGCAGCTGGCCGAGGCAGAGCCGCTCGAAGGTCTCCGCCTGCAGCACCAGGATGCGTTCGCCGAGCTTGGCACCGAGCTTGCTGGCGCGGGCGAAGAGCAGGTCACCCGTGAGGATCGCGACCGAGTTGCCCCACACGGTCTGGGCGCTCGGCACCCCCCTGCGCATCTGTGCTTCGTCCATCACGTCGTCGTGGTACAGCGACGCGAGATGGGTGATCTCGATGGCTTCCGCGGCGACGATCACGTCGTCGTTGTTGCCGTCACCGAGCTGGGCGGTGAGCAGGGTGAGCACCGGGCGCACCCGCTTGCCGCCGGCCTCGAGCAGATAGCGGCTGGTGACATCCGCCACCTCATCCGCGAACGACATCTGCTCGAGCAGGCCGGCTTCGACAGTCTCGAGCCCGCTCTCGATGGCATCCACGAACCTGCGCTCGTCATTGGAGGCGAAGAGCTTCTCACCCAGCCCGAGCGACGAGCTCAGCGTGTTGCTGCGGCGAGCAAGCGGAACGCTCGGATTCACTCTCACACCACTTCCAGTCTGTGCGAAGCCCTAGGGCTTCTGGCTGTCGGCCGGTGGCGCGGCCTGGATCGTGATCGGTCTGGTGGCGTTGCCCTTGCGCTTGGCAACGGATGCCAGCACGGTGGCGTCGACCGGCTTGCGTCCACGGTGCAGGGCGACGACCCCCGCGGTGAGGTTGCGGTACGCGACGCGGGAGAAGCCCGCTCCGCGGATCCACTGGCTGAGTTCGCCCTGGTCGGGCCACTCCCGGATGGACTCCGCGAGGTAGTCATAGGCGGGTGAGTTGGAGCTGGCGACGTCCACCACGGCGGGCATCACGAACTTGAGATACGCCCAGTACCCGGCGCGCACGAAGGCGACGGGGGGCTTGGAGAACTCGCAGATCACGAGGCGGCCGCCGGGCTTCAGTACCCGGTACATCTCGGAGAGGGCGACCTTCGGGTCCTGGATGTTGCGCAGCCCGAAGCTGATGGTCACCGCATCGAACTCGTTGTCGCCGAACGGCAGCTTTTCGGCGTTGGCCTCGATGAACTCGATGCTCTTGTGCTTGCTGCGCCCCTCGGCGACCATGCCGGGGGAGAAGTCCACGGCAACGACACGCGCGCCGTGCTTGGCCAGGGCTGCCGAGCTGGTGCCCGTGCCGGCGGCAATGTCGAGAATTCGCTCGCCCGCCTCTGGGGCTACGGCCTTCACGGTGGCGGCTCGCCACAGGATCGCGTTGCCCATCGAGAGCACATTGTTGGTGCGGTCGTAGCGCTTCGCCACGCCGTCGAACATGCTCGCAACCTCGTCCGGTTGCTTCCCCATGTCCGCCTTCACCACCCCGCAAGTCTACTGAGAAAGCCCTGCGGCGTCCGAGGGTACGCTGGGAGGGTGAGCGGCTCCCTGGTTCCGGTGCCGTCCCTGCGGGTGAGCAGTCGCGAGATCTCGGATCCCGGTCCACTCGACGCCCTGCTGGATGCCCGGCATCCGCTGATTCTCGTGCGGCACGGCAGCGGTGCGGCCGGTTTCGGCGAGGCAGCGCGCTTCGAGTTCGCGGGCGAGACCCGGTTCACGGATGCCGCCGCAACCTGGCGCAGGTTGGTCGACGCCGCGCGCATCGAGAACGACCTCGACATCCCGGGCAGCGGCCTCGTTGCCGCGGGCAGCTTCACCTTCGCTGCGGACTCCGCCGACCGTAGCCGCCTCGTGATTCCCTCTGTCGTGATCGGGCGCCGGGGCGGACGGGCCTGGATCACGACAATCGACGGGGCGGCAGATCCGCTGCCCGAGGACCAGGGCGCCGAGTTCACGGTCGAGTTCACGCAGGGCGACCCTTCGCGCTACACGACGTCGGTCGCGGCGGCGGTCGAACTGATCCGCGGCAGCACGCTTCGCAAGGTGGTGCTCGCGCGCTCGATCACGGGTGAGTTGCCGGACGGCGCAGACCTGCGCCGCGCCATCAGCCGCCTCGCCACGAGGTACCCCGACGCTCTCACCTTCGCGGTGGACGGGCTGATCGGCGCGAGCCCGGAGACCCTCGTGCGCGTCGAGGACGGCCACGCAAGCGCCCGCGTGCTTGCGGGCACGGCCGCGAGGGGACCAGGTGCCCGCGACGAGCTACTCGCCTCCGCCAAGGATCGCGACGAGCACGACCACGCCCGCCGCAGCGTGATCGAAGCTCTCACCCCGCACGTCGTCGAACTGACCGTGCATGACCCGTTCGTGCTCGAACTGCCGAACCTGCTGCACATCGCGAGCGACGTGGATGGGGTGCTCGCCGACGGCTCGAGCTCGCTCGACCTGGTCGCCGCGATGCACCCGACGGCGGCCGTGGCCGGCACCCCGACAGACGAGGCGATCCTCGCGATCGCTTCGCTCGAGGGCTTCGACCGCAGGCGCTACGCGGGCCCGGTCGGCTGGATCGCGGCGGATGGCTCGGGCGAGTGGGCGGTGGCGCTGCGCTGCGCGGAGGTCGACCACACCACGATCACGGCCTATGCGGGCGCTGGCATCGTCGAGGGCTCCGAGCCGGCCAAGGAACTGGCCGAGACGCAGCTGAAGTTCCGGCCGATCGTCGACGCCTTCGGCTGACGCGCCCGGTGGTTGAGGCGGAGCGCAGCGACGGTCTCGAGACCGTACTTCGTCCGCCTCGACCAGCGGGATCCGCCTCGACCAGCGGCTACGTCGCCGCCAGCCGCTTCTTCTCGGCCTCAACGTCGTAGTCCACCGTCGGCCAGTCCGGGTTCAGGTCGCGCAGGCTGTCGAGCAGCAGGTTCTGCACGGCGATGCGCGCGTACCACTTGTGGTCGGCCGGGATCACGTACCACGGGGCATCCGCTGTCGAGGTGCGCTCGATCGCGATCTGGTACGCCTCCTGGTAATCGGGCCAGAGTTTGCGCTCGTCCACGTCGCCGGGGTTGTACTTCCACTGCTTGTCTGGCCGGTCGAGTCGGGCTTCGAGCCGCGCGCGCTGCTCCCCCGCGCTGATGTGCAGCATCACCTTGATGATGCTCGTGCCGCCGGCCACGACCTCCTTCTCGAAGTCCACGATCTGGGCGTAGCGCTGCTCGATGACCTCGGGGGTGGAGAAGTGACGCACGCGGTGGATCAGCACATCCTCGTAGTGCGACCGGTCGAAGACGCCGATCTGCCCGGCAACCGGCAGCTCGCGTCGCACCCGCCAGAGAAAGTCGTGCTTCTTCTCCTCGTCAGTGGGCGCTTTGAACGCATGCAGGTGCACGCCCTGCGGGTCGACGGAGCCGACCACGTGCCGCACGATGCCGCCCTTGCCCGCGGTGTCCATGGCCTGCAGCACGATCAGCACGCTGCGCTTGCCACCGAACTTGCTCTCGGCGTAGAGGCGCTCCTGCAGGTCGTCGAGCTCGCTTCGGTTGTCGTCCAGCTCCTTCTCGGCGAGCTTCTTGCCACCGTTGAAACCCGGGGTGGATGCCGGATCGATCGACGAGAGGTCGAAGCCCTCGCCCGCGCGCTGCAGTTCCATGCCGCAAGGCTAGTCGCCGGGACGGTCAGCGCGGCAGCGGAACTTCGACGATGGTGGGGGCAGCGGATGCCGTCAGCGCCTGGTCGAGGCCACCGCGGGAGTCGACGCGCAGGTAGGCCCACCCGTACGCTGCTGCGAGCGCCTGCACGTCGACCGACTGCGGGGTGAGCAGCACCCGGTCGAGCGCCTCGGCTGGGGCGGTCTGCGCGACCTCGAGTCCGTCGAAGATCGTGCCGCCGTCATCGTTGCCCACGATCACCTGGATGCGCGGCCGCGGCTCGCCCACCCCGAACAGCAGCGCCCCCACGTCGTGTAGCAGCGCGAGGTCGCCGAGCAGCACTCGGGTGGTGCCGTTCTCGCCGGCGGACTGCGAGGCCAGGGCGATTCCGAGTGCGGTGGAGATGGTGCCGTCGATGCCGGCCAGCCCGCGGTTGGCATGCACAGAGATCTTCTTGCCCGTGACGACCCGATCCGCCTCACGAATGAGCCGGGATGCCCCGAGCACCAGGCGATCGTGCGGCCAGGTCGCGCGCCAGACGGCCTCCACCAGGGCGCGACGGGTGACGGGAGCGCGCACGGCGGCGAGCTCGGCCCTGGCATGCTCAGACGGGCCCGCCGTGACATCCGGTGCCTGTTCGGCCGGCTCGATGAGCGCGCGCGAGGCGGACACCCAGCGGCCCACCCAGCCGCGGGAGGATTCCTCCGGCTCGCCGACCACTGTCACCGCATCCGCGAACGTCGCCACCCGGTGACCCGGGTTGTAGTCGTCGGCGGATGCCCCACTCACCACGATCGTGGAGACCCCGTCGCGCTGGATCAGCTGCGGAACCTCACGGCTCAAGGTCGGATGCCCGAACACGATGACGCGCTCGACCCTGTCGCCGAAGTTGGCGGTATTCAGAAGCTGCCGGTAGGCAACGACCAGGTTGGGACCGAAGTGCGCACCGCTCGCCACCTCCGCGATGAGGGGTGCGCCGAGCAGGCGGGCCACCTCTTCGGCGACCTCGCCCGCGCCGGAGCCGGCCACCACGATCGTGGCAGGGGCCGGGTGAAGTTCCAGGGGGATGATGTCGACCGAGCGAGCGGGCGGTGGCGCCCAGTCGGCATCCGATTCCGGCAGCGTGACCGGCGAGGAGAGCGGCTCGGTGAAGGCGAGGTTGAGGTGCACGGGGCCGGTTGCCGCGGCGAAGGCCTCGCGGGCGAGTGCGGCTGCGGCATCCGCTTCGCCGGCGGCGCCGATGGGCGCTGGCACGTCCCACGAGCGGGCGACCGCGCCACCGAAGATGCCGGTCTGCACAGTGGTCTGGTTGCCACCGATGCCGCGCAGCTCCTCGGGGCGATCCGCGGTCAGCAGGATGAGGGGGACTCCGGCGTGGTGCGCCTCGAGCACGGCGGGGTGCAGGTTCGCGACCGCGGTGCCCGACGTGGTGATCACCAGCGTCGGCATGCGGGTCTCCACCGCGAGGCCGAGCGCGAGGAAACCCGCCACCCGCTCGTCGATGCGCACCCGCAGTCGCACGAGACCGAGCCGTTCGAACTCAGCGGCGGCGAGGGCGAGTGCCTGAGAGCGCGAGCCGGGACTCAGCACCACGTCGCGCACGCCGAGGCGCAGAAACTCGTCGAGCAGGGCTACCGAGAAGGCGGTCGCCGGCGACTCACTCCTTGGGCTGGTCATCGTCGAGGTCGGCGAGCTCCTGCTCGAGGCGGCGGATCCGTTCGTCTTGCTCCTCGTCACGGCGCAGGTTCTTCAGGAACGAGGGGTCGTCGTCGGGCGCGATGGTGCGTCGTTCGCCCCCGCTCGCATTGCGGTCCTTGCCGATCGTGAACCAGAGCACGGCGCCGAGAATGGGCAGCGCGAGCACGATGAGCACCCAGAGCGCCTTGTTGAGGGCGCGCACCCGGCGCGGATCGGTGAGCACGACATCCACGATCGCGAAGACGTCGACGGCCACGGCGACGAAGACGAGAATCAGGAGCAGACGAGCCATGGCGCAATTCTAGGCTTGCAACCGACGCACACGCTGGGTGCTTACACTGGCAGGGTGAAACCGTGGGTGCAGTACAGCCTGATCCGTCTGGGCGCGTTCGCCGTCATCCTGGCAGTGCTGCTGCTGGTGGGCGTGCCGTGGTACTGGGCCGCGATCATCGCCGCAGTCGTGGGGTTGTGCGTGTCATACATCTTCTTCGGCAAGCTCCGGGATGCGGTGGCCATCGACGTCGCCGCACGTCGCGCGACGCCCACCACGAGCACCGATGACCGCGAAGAAGACCTCGCGACCGGCGACCACTGGCCGCCGGGGTCGACCCGCCCCTAGAACGCGATTGCCCAGCCCAGGCCCAGGCCGAACAGCAGCGCCGTGAGCACGGTGAGGCGCAGCGCGATGATCAGTTCCGGTGCCGTCTTCGCGGTCAGGGTGATTCCGATGGCGGGCAGCGCCGCGAGCGCGGTGAAGTAGACCAGGTAAGCGTTCTCGTAGAAGATCACGAAGAACGCGAGGATCGCGTACGGGATCAGCATGAAGACCGTGAACACGATGCGGGATGCCCGGTTGCCGATCAGAACAGCCAGCGTGCGCTTGCCCGCGAGCTTGTCGGGCGCGAGGTCGCGGATGTTGTTCACCATGAGCGCGGAGCACGCGATGAACCCGATGGCCGCACCCGCCAACCAGCTCTCGATGTTCACGGTGCCGACCAGCACGTAGGTCGTGCCAGCGGTGGCAACGATGCCGAAGAACGCGAAGACGAACACCTCGCCGAGACCGTAGTAGCCGTAGGGCTTCTTGCCGCCGGTGTAGAACCAGGCCGCGAGGATGCACACCAGCCCAACCGCGATCAGCCACCAGTACTGCGTCTTGAACACGATGATGAGGCCCGCCGCAGCGGCCAGCGCGAAGAACACGAGCGCGACGATCAGCACGGTACGCGGTTTGGCGGCTCCGCTCGCGGTGAGGCGCATCGGCCCCACACGGTGCTTGTCGGTGCCGCGGATGCCGTCGGAGTAGTCATTCGCGAAGTTCACGCCGACCTGCAGGCCGAGGGCGACCGCGAGGCACAGCAGCGCGCGGAACCAGTGCCAGCCCGGCCCGAGCGAGTCGTCGTGGCCGAGCACGTACGCTGCGCCCGCGCCCAACGCGACGGGAGCGATAGCCAGCGGGAGGGTCTGCAGGCGGGCTCCGCTCACCCAGTCGCCGAACGTCGCCTTGTGGATCGGAGCGACGCCGGGCGGACGACCGCCGGGGCGACCGCTCCTGCCCTTCTTCACCGGGGGCTTGACGGTCTTCTTCTCGACCGCCGCCGCAACCGTCTTCGGGTCGATGCGCTGCTGCTTGGGATTCACCACGGGAGGAGTCTACTGAGTGGCGCGATGCGAAAGCTCGACGCGATCCGGCTTGCCGGTCGCCAGCAGCGGCAGCTCGGCGAGGGTGACGATCCGGGCGGGGCGCGACGCGTTGCCGAGGCTCCGGCCGACGGCGGCACGCACTGTTTCCAGGTCAGCGGATGCCGCGGTGAACACGACAGGGACCTCGCCCCACTGGGCGTGCGGCGCGCGCACCACCACCGCATCCGCGAGCCCGGGGATCGACCGCACCGCGAGTTCCACCTCGGCCAGGGACACCTTCACGCCCCCCGACACGATCACGTCGTCGATGCGGCCGGTCACCCGCAGCACGCCGTCGGCGAGCGTGCCGGTGTCATCCGTGAGGTACCAGCGCTCGGCGCCGTCGTGCTCGAAGGCGGCCGCGGTGCGCTCCGGGTCGTCGAGGTATCCCTCGGCGAGCATCGAGCCTGCCAGCTGCACCCGACCATCCACGATGCGCATCCGAGTGTTGCCGATCGGCACCCCGTCGTAGACGCATCCGCCACTCGTCTCGCTCGAGCCGTAGGTGCGCGTCACCCGGATGCCGAGCTCCCGAGCTCGGTCGAGCAGCGCGGGCGGGCTGGCCTGCCCACCCACCAGGATGCGGTCGAAGCGGCGAAGCGCGTCGTGCGCGGTCTCGTCGTCCATGAGCCGCGCGAGCTGGACGGGCACCAGCGAGGTGTAGCGCACCGGCTCGGTCATCTGCTCCATGGCCGCGGGCAGGCTGCCGCCCGCCACGACCGGCTCCGTGCCAGCCGCGACCGAACGAACCAGCACATTGATTCCCGCGATGTAACTGAGTGGGAGGGCGAGCAGCCATTGGCCGGCCACCCCCAGCACCGCCTCGGATGCCGCGGCACTCGCCAGCAGCGCGTCGGCACTCAGCTCCACGCGCTTCGGCCGCCCGGTGGAACCGCTCGACTCGATCACGACCGCAGTGTGCTGGCTCACGAACTCGGGCACGTCGCGCGGCGTACCCAGGTACGGCATGATCGCCGGCCCGTCCGCATTCAGCGCGGCTCGCAGCGCTCGCGCGACGCCGACCGAGTCGTTGGCATCGACGACGAGGAGCCGGCGGGTCACTGTTCTAAAACCACTGTTCTAGAACTGCCACGGATACGGCGACCAGTCCGGGGAACGCTTCTCGAGGAACGCGTCGCGACCCTCGACGGCCTCGTCGGTGCCGTACGCGAGACGCGTCGCCTCGCCGACGAGCACCTGCTGGCCGGCCAGCCCATCGTCGACGGCATTCATCGAGAACTTGAGCATGCGGATCGAGGTCGGCGACTTGCCGAGGATGATGGTGGCCCACTCGATCGCAGTTGACTCGAGCTCTGCGTGCGGAACGACCGCGTTGATCGCTCCGCTCTCGTAGGCCCGCTGGGCGTCATACTCCTGGCCGAGGAAGAAGATCTCGCGGGCGAACTTCTGGCCGACCTGCCGGGCCAGCAGCGCGCTGCCGTAGCCGCCGTCGAAGGAGCCGACATCGGCATCCGTCTGCTTGAAGCGGGCGTGCTCGCGGCTTGCGATCGTGAGGTCGCAGACCACGTGCAGGGAGTGGCCACCGCCAGCCGCCCAGCCGGGCACTACGGCGATCACGACCTTCGGCATGGTGCGGATCAGGCGCTGCACCTCGAGAATGTGCAGCCGGCCCGTGCTGGCCGACCCGTCTGCGTACTGATAGCCATCCCTGCCGCGGATGCGCTGGTCGCCGCCCGAGCAGAACGCCCAGCCGCCGTCCTTCGGGCTGGGTCCGTTGCCGGTGAGGAGCACGACGCCGATGTGCGTGTTCTGGCGCGCGTCGTCGAGTGCGCGGTAGAGCTCATCCACTGTCTGCGGGCGGAAGGCGTTGCGCACCTCCGGGCGGTTGAACGCCACCCGGGCGATGCGGCCCGTCGGGTCGTGGTGGTACGTGATGTCGCTGAGGGCGTCAAAGCCCTCGACGTCGCGCCAGGCCTTCGGGTCGAACAGGTCCGAGACGGCTGCGGTCATGGCTCCAGCGTAATCGCCGGGCCCCCTAGCCGAAGAAGAGACCGAAACCGGCCACGATCCCGACGACCAGAACAACGCCGGCCGCCACCAGCGCGATCACGAAGATTCTCCTGTTGCCCTGCATCTCAGCCCCCGATCTGCTTGACAAAATTCAGCACGGTGAGCACCACGATCGGGTTGGCCACGAGGCTGAGCACCATTGCGGTGATCGCCCACCGCCGCCCGAGGTCGAGCACCGTCGCCACCACCCCGACCAGCAACCCGAGAACCGACCCGAATACCGCGCCCCAGCCGAGCACCGTGCCCACGAGGTACCTGCCATCCGTGGCCGTGTTGACGGCCAGCACCTCCACGATTCCGGCGAGAACCACCAGCCCCAGCGCCAGGATGCCGAGCAACGGGGTCTTCACGCGCTCGGTCGGCTCGTCGGGCAGCACTTCGACCTGGTGCTGCAGTTCCAGCACCTCGGTGGGCCGCTCCGGCGGCACCGCGAAGCCCTCGGTCGTCACGGAATCACCATAGTCGAGCGGAACGTTGGCAGACTGTCCCCATGCTCGCCTCACTCCCCGACCTGCTCGCCGGCGCGCGGGTCGTCTCCCTACCGCTGCGCACCCGGTTCCGTGGAATCGAGGTGCGCGAGGCACTCCTCGTGGAGGGACCGAACGGCTGGACGGAGTTCTCGCCGTTCGTCGAGTACGACGACCTGGAGGCATCCGCCTGGCTGGCCGCGGCGATCGACTTCGGCTGGGGCACGCTGCCCCCACCGCTGCGCGATTCGATCCGGGTGAATGCGACGCTGCCCGCGGTCGGGCCCGCGGATGTGACCGCGATCCTCGAACGCTACGCCGGGTGCCGCACGGTGAAGGTGAAGGTCGCAGAGCCCGGGCAGACTGTTGCGGATGATGTGGCCAGGGTCGCGGCGACGCGCGACTTCCTGGGGCCGGATGGGCGCATCCGCATCGATGCGAACGGCGGCTGGACGCTCGACGAAGCGGAGCGGGCAATCCACTCCCTCGCCGAATACGACCTCGAGTACGCCGAGCAGCCGTGCGCGAGCGTGGAGGATCTCTGGGAGATCCGCCAGCGGGTGAAGTACATGGGAATTCCGATTGCGGCGGACGAGAGCGTGCGCAAGGCCGCGGACCCGCTGCGGGTGGCTCGGCACGAAGCGGCCGACATCCTGGTGATCAAGGCCCAGCCGCTGGGCGGAATCTCTCGTGCGCTCGATATCGTGCGCGAGGCCGGGCTGCCTGTGGTGATCTCCAGCGCGCTCGACACGTCGGTCGGTATCGCGATGGGAGCGCACCTCGCCGCCTCGGTGCCGGAGCTCTGGTATGACTGCGGGCTCGGCACGGCGGCACTGCTGTCCGCTGACGTGACGGATGCACCGCTCACCCCGGCGGATGGGGCGATCCCGGTGCGGCGCGTCGACGCGTCACCCGCTCTGCTGGACGGGCACGCGGCATCCGCCGACCGCACCGACTGGTGGCTCGCTCGCCTCGAGCGCTGCTACGAATCGCTGGTCGAGGCGGAGCGCAGCGACGGTCTCGAGACCTAGCCGCTGGTCGAGGCGGAGCGCAGCGACGGTCTCGAGACCAGTTGTCCACAGATTGCAGCGGGCAGCACTTGGACGCTTGAACGACGCATTGCCCAACACCAAGCTGGTGAGGGCGCCGAGTACACGAAGCGGCGGCTCCCCGTTGACCTGGTCTATGCCGAGGAGTTCGACCGGATCAGCGATGCGTTCGCACGAGAGAAGCAAGTGCAGG